>NZ_VDMO01000026.1 GCF_006335125.1 Deinococcus radiopugnans ATCC 19172 | reverse complement strand
ATGGCGCGGAACAGCTGTGCCATGCGCTGCGGTGGAACCTGCCCGAGTTACCTGAGTTGGTCAGGCTACTGAGCACGCCGTTTCACGCATCAGGAGCGGCTTGAAGCTAAGATGTCCGGTACAGAGCAAATGCTCTAAGGTCAGGACATGAGGTTCAAGACCAAGGGCGCCGCTCTGGGCACAGGTCTGGCGGTTGGAATTGCGCTGGGCCTGATCATCGGGCTGGCCACGAGAAATACAGGCGCTGGCATCGCGATCGGGGTGGCGCTGGGCGTAGCGATCGGCAGCGTGTGGGGCCGCGATCTGCCGGACAAATAATACGGACTCCGATTGAAAGGTGTTGAAAACACCTAGAAATCCGAGCAGAGCGAGCAAGAGAAAAACGGGTTCCGGACGTGGAGTGTAGAAATCGGGACAGCACCGATTTCTACACGAAACAAACGGAATCCGTATAATTCACCGCAACACACGACTGACGTGAAAGGGCGCCCCCTCCCCTGCCCCGTCTTGGATTCGGACCAGTCGCTGCCAGACCATAGAACAGCCGCGCCGCCAAACCTGACAGGTCGGCGGCGCGGCTGCAGCAGTCTGCAGCGGTCTTCAGACGCTCAGGAGTTCGAGCGGCTCTGGGCGTTCTCGTCAATGGGAATGTTCGCCAGCAGCACCACCATATCGCCGCGCTGCTCGATCTCGATGCTGCTGTGGCCGGTGGGGAAATAGCGTTGCACCACTTCCAGCAGGTCGTTTCTCAGGGCTTCGACCTTGCCGGGGGGAATCTGGGCGCGGTCATAGGCCAGCACCAGTTCCAGGCGGTCTTTCAGGGTTTCTTTGGAGCGCCCACGCTTGAGCCAGGAAAACATGTCAGGCCCCCCCGAACAGGCGGCGCAGGGCGGCCAGGAATCCGCCTTCCACATCGGGCTTGGGATACGGCACGTCTTCACCTCTCAGGCGGCGGGCGGTGGCCATGAAGGCCTCGCCCGCGCGGGTCTTGCCCAGTACGGCGGGTTCGCCCACGTTGGTGGACACGATGATGCCCTCGTCCTCGGGCACCACGCCGATCGGCTTGACCCCCAGGATGTCCAGAATGTCGGCCTCGGAAAGCATGTTGCCGCTGGCGACCATCTTGGGCCGCAGGCGGTTGATGACCAGCCGGATCTCGTTGATCTGCTGCGCTTCCAGCAGCCCGATGATGCGGTCGGCGTCGCGCACGCTGGAGACCTCGGGGTTGACGACCACCAACGCGCCGGTGGCCGGGGCGGCGGCCGTCCGGAAGCCCGACTCGATGCCGGCCGGCGAATCGATCAGCACGCGGTCAAAGCCCTCGGTCTCGATCAGGCCGCGCACCACCTCCCGGAACACGTCGGGGTCCAGGGCGTCCTTGTCGCGGGTCTGGCTGGCGGGCAGCAGGTGCAGGTTCTCGATGCGCTTGTCGCGAATCAGGGCCTGACTCATGCGGCACTTGCCCTCCAGCACGTCGATCAGGTCAAACACCACCCGCGATTCCAGACCCATCACCACGTCCAGGTTTCGCAGGCCCACGTCCACGTCGATCACCACAACCTTCTCGCCGAGCTTGGCCAGCGCCGCTCCGATATTCGCGGTGGTCGTGGTTTTTCCCACGCCACCCTTGCCCGACGTGACCACAATTACCTTGGCATCCATTGCCCGGCAGTGTAGCGCGTGTGACGCTTTGGCGTGGGCGGGGGTGCCGGGCGGCGGGAAAGGCTGGCGGCTGACATACTCGGCAAATGGTTGCCCATCCTCCTTCCCAGACGGCCCAGGTCATCGCGGTCGGCGGCGCGAATATGGACCTCAAGGTGCAGACGCTGGCCCCCGCCGTGCCGGGCACCAGCAATCCGGGCCGCGCCGCGCAGACTCCCGGCGGCGTGGCCCGCAACGTGGCCGAGAATCTGGCCCGACTGGGCGTGCGCGTGGCGCTGCTCTCGGCGGTGGGGACGGACGCGCTGGGCGACGGCCTGCTGCGGCAGACAGCGGAGGCGGGCGTGGACGTGTCGCCCACCCGGCGCGCGGCGGACCAGGCCACGGGAACCTACACGGCAGTGTTGGACAGGGGCGGCGAACTGCTGATCGCGGTGGCCGCGATGGAAATCATGAGCGCCCTGACACCAGCAGCGTTGCTGGAGCAGGATGAACTGCTGCGCGGCGCACACTACATCGTTGCGGACGGCAACCTCCCGCCCGACACGCTCCTGCATCTCTTGCACCAAACCGGGGAGGGTGGGGCGCGGGTGGTCTTCGAGCCGGTCAGCGTGCCCAAGGCGGTGCGGCTGCTGCCCGCGCTGGAGGCTGGACACGCGCCCTGGGCCATCACACCCAACCTGAGCGAACTCTCGGCGCTGGTGGGGACCGACGTGGCGGATAACGCGTCGGCCATCCGGGAGGCGGCGCTGACCCTGCACGGGCGCGGCGTGGAGGTGGTGTGGGTCCGGCGCGGCGGGCGCGGCAGCCTGCTGTCGGCGGCAGATGACTCGTGGGAACTGCCCGCCCTGAGCGCGGAGGTCGCGGACGTGACCGGGGCCGGGGACGCCACGCTGGCCGCGTTCCTGGCGGCGCTGCTGGGCGGGGAGACGCTGCCGGACGCGGCGCGTGAAGGCCACGCGGCGGCGGCCCTGACCGTGGAAAGTGATCAGACGGTGGTGCCGGACCTGACGCGGGCGGCGGTGCGGCGGCGGGCAGGTTACTGATCATGGCCTGATCACGCCCCCGCCTTTAAGGTGACCCCAGGTGCAGCAACCCGTGCGGGAACCGGTCTCGCAGGGGTTCGCCGGGCAGCAATCAGGAGGGTGGGGCATGACCAGACACGGGCATTATCCGATGGGTGGGGAAAATCCGCCGCGCAGTGTGGCCTACGAACAGGGCAAGTTCGGGCGGCTGTTTCCGACGCTGCCGCCCATCGGGCTGGACACGCCCACGCTGCGCGCCGCATTGATGGAACTGGGGCAACCCGGCGGGCGGATGGACGCGGGCGACGACCTCAGCGACCCCGTGGCGCTGCTCAGCGATCCGGCGCGCAGCGTGAACAATCCCAACAACCCGGACCTGTCGGCGGGCATGACCTTCCTGGGACAGTTTCTGGACCATGACCTGACCTTCGACCCGACCTCCAGCCTGGAGCGGCAGGTGGACCCGGAAGCGATTTCCAACTTCCGCACGCCCGCGCTGGAACTGGACAGCGTGTACGGCAGCGGACCGGGCGCGACGCCCCACCTGTACGATCAGCAGCCCGCCGATCCCTTTGACCGGGGTATCAAACTGCTGACCGAGGCGATTGACGGCTGTGAGGCCGTGTCGCGCGGCGGCGTGACCCGCCACGATCTGCCGCGCAACCGCCAGGGCGTGGCCCTGACCGGCGACCCGCGCAACGACGAGAACCTGATCGTGTCGCAGCTTCACCTGGCCCTGCTGCGCTTCCACAACGCGGCGGTGGACCATGTGCGCGCCGAACTGGGCGCCGCTGCCCGCCCCGCCGAGGTCTTTATGGAGGCGCAGCGGCTGGTGCGCTGGCACTACCAGTGGATGATCGTGCATGAATTTCTGCCGAAAACCTGCGGACCAGGCGTGGTGCAGGACGTGCTGGAAAGCGGGCGCAAGTTCTACAAGTGGCGCAACGCGCCGTACATTCCGGTGGAGTTCAGCGTGGCCGCCTACCGTTTCGGGCATTCGCAGGTGCGCCCCAGCTACCGTGCCAACTTCGGCGCGGACGACGCCGGACAGTTCGTCGGGCTGATCCTGGATGCCAGTCTGCCGCCCAGCCTGGACCCGGACGATCTGCGCGGCGAACACCGGGCGCCCCGGCGTTTCGTGGACTGGCAGACCTTCTTCGACTTTGGCGACGGGCGGGTCAAGCCCAACAAGAAGATCGATACCAGGCTGTCCAGCGTGCTGTTCGCGCTGCCCGGCTTCGGTGCGGGCGACGTGGCCTCGCTGGCCCAGCGCAACCTGCTGCGACAGCTCACCTTCAGCGTGCCCTCGGGGCAGCGGGTGGCCCGCGCCATGAAGCTGGACGAACTGCTTGCCGCAGATCTGGACGATCTGAAAGACCTGCATCTGGAGGCCCGGACGCCGCTGTGGTACTACATCCTGCGCGAGGCGGACGTGCAGCAAGGCGGCAAGCGCCTGGGCGCGGTGGGCGCGCGCATCGTCACCGAGGTCTTCGTGGGTGTGCTGGAAGGCGATCACACCTCGTACCTGGCCCTGGACCCCGAGTGGGCCCCCATCTTCGGCCAGAACGGCGACTTCGGCATCACCGATCTGCTCAGCTTCGCTGGTGTGGTGGTGGAGTTCTAATACGGACTCCGATTGAAAGGTGTTGGAAACACCTGGAAATCCGAGCGGAGCGAGAAAGAGAAAAATGGGTTCCGGACGTGGAGTGTAGGAACCGGCGCTCTCCCGGTTCCTACACGAAACAAACGGAATCCGTATAACACCTGGGGCGGCAGCCTGCCTCCTCGCGTACCCTGGGGGACATGAACCTCCCAGGAATTCGCCCTGAAGTCGCCGCTTTAATGGACCTGACCCCTGAAGTCGCCGCCGCGCTCCAGGCCGGGGGACCGGTGGTGGCGCTGGAAAGCACCATCATCAGTCACGGCATGCCCTACCCGCAGAACGTGGACATGGCGCGCGAGGTAGAGCAGATCGTGCGCGACAACGGCGCGACGCCCGCCACGATTGCCGTGCTGGGCGGCCGCCTGAAAGTGGGCCTGAGTCCCGACGAGCTGGAAACGCTGGCCACCGACAAGACCGTGCAGAAGATCAGCACCCGTGACCTGCCGGTGACGGTGGCGCTGGAACAGAACGGCGCGACAACGGTGGCCTCCACCATGCGGATCGCCTCGCTGGCCGGCATCCGCGTGTTTGCCACGGGGGGCACCGGCGGCGTCCACCGGGGCGCGGGCCAGACGATGGACATCAGCGCCGATCTGCTGGAACTGGCCCGCACCGAGGTCTGCGTGGTCAGCGCCGGGGTCAAGAGCATTCTGGACATCGGCCTGACGCTGGAGGTGCTCGAAACCCAGGGCGTGCCCGCCATCACGCTGGGCAGCGAGGAATTCCCCGCCTTCTACTCGCGCCGCATCGGGTTTGCCTCGCCGCTGAGCGTGGCGAACGAGGCCGAGGCCGCCCGCGTGCTGCACGCCAAGTGGACCCTGGGTCTGGGCGGCGGCGTGATGCTCGCCAACCCCATTCCCGAGGCGGACGAGATTCCTGCCGACGAGATGGCCGGGCAGATCGAGCAGGCCTTGGCGGACATGAACGCGCTGGGGCTGACCGGCAAGGACACCACGCCGTACCTGCTGGGCCGCATCGTGGAGATCACCGGCGGGCGCAGTCTGGACACCAACATCGCGCTGGTGCGCCACAACGCGGCGGTGGCCGCGCGGGTGGCCGTGGAGTACGCCCGGCTGGAGGCGTAAGCGCCGCTCACCGTTCCTGATCAATCGGCCCAGACACAGCCCCCTGCCATATGGAGGGGGCTATTTCTTTTCTGGTGGGGTGTCAGGGGGTTACCCCCCGGCGGTCTGGGCCTCCTGCCCTGCGGAGGCCAGCCGCAACCCCTCGGCCCGGTCCGTCTGCTCCCACGGGAACTCCGGGCGTCCGAAGTGGCCGTAGGCGGCAGTCTGGGCGTAGATCGGGCGCTGCAAGCCCAGTTGCGCGATGATCGACTGCGGGCGGGCGTCGAAGTGGGCGCCCACCAGTTCGGCCAGCCGCTCGTCGCTCAGCGTGCCGGTGCCGTAGGTGTCCACCCGCAGGCTGACCGGCTGGGCGCGGCCAATGGCGTAGGCGACCTCCACCAGCGCGCGGCGGGCCAGCCCGGCGGCCACCAGATTCTTGGCGATGTAGCGGGCGTAGTACGCCGCCGAACGGTCGACCTTGGTGGGGTCCTTGCCCGAGAACGCCCCGCCGCCGTGCGGCACCGCCCCGCCGTAGGTGTCCACGATGATCTTGCGCCCGGTCAGCCCGGTGTCGCCGTGCGGCCCGCCGATCACGAAACGCCCGCTGGGGTTGATGAAGTACTTGGTCTGCGGGGTCAGCAATTCCTCTGGGATGACGGCCCTGATGACGTGTTCGAGCATGTCGGCCCGGATGCGCTCCTGGGTGGCGTCCTCGTCGTGCTGCGTGCTGATGACCACGGTGTCCACGCTGACCGCCCCGCCCTCGTGCGGTTCGCCGTCGCGCACCACCGTCACCTGGGCCTTGGCGTCGGGACGCAGGTAGGGCAGCGTGCCGTCCTTGCGCAGTTCGGCCAGGCGGCGCGTCAGCGCGTGCGCCAGCGAGATCGGCAGCGGCATCAGCTCGGGCGTCTCGTCGGTGGCGTAGCCGAACATCAGCCCCTGGTCCCCCGCGCCGATGCGGCTGTGGGCCTGGGCCGGATCGGCCTGCTGTTCCGGGGTCATCTCGCGCCATTCCTCGGAGGTGTCCACGCCCGCCCCGATTTCCGGGGACTGCTCGTGGATCGCCACCAGCACCGCGCTGTACTCGGCGTCGAAGCCGTAGTTGGCGCGGGTATACCCCACCTGCTTGACCGCCTCGCGCACCGTTTTCTGAATGTCCACGTGGGCGGTCTCGGCGCGGACCTCGCCGGCCACCACGGCCATGCCGGTGGTCAGCAGCGTTTCCACCGCCACCCGGCTGCCGGGTTCCTGGCGCAGAAACTCGTCCAGAATGCTGTCCGAGATGAAGTCCGCGAGCTTGTCCGGGTGACCTTCCGAAACCGATTCCGAGGTATAGAACTTTTGCATGTCTCAGCTCCTGTACGTGCCGGGGAGGCGTCTCACAGAACAGCCTGGAGAGGGATGGCGCTGTGTGCCCGGCTGACGGCCCCGCCCCATGCCCGGAGCGTGGCAAGAGCAGGGTAACGCACCGGAAGGGGGGCAAAAAAGGAAGGATACGCCCCATTCCCCTGACATTCCCCTGACCTGAGCCCTCAGAATGGAGGGCAATGAGCCACGTCGTTGTCATCGAGGACGAGGAGACGGTGCGGGAGGTGCTGCGCTTTCACCTGGAGCGCGCCGGGCTGCGGGTCACGGCCCTTGAATCCACGGCGGGCGGCCTGGACGCCCTGAACGGCGCCGACGCGCTGGTGCTGGACTGGATGCTGCCCGGCGAGAGCGGGCTGGGCTTTCTGCGCCGGGTGCGGGCCGACCCTGACCTGCGCCGCCTGCCGGTGCTGATGCTCACCGCCCGCGCCGCCGAGGCCGAGCGCGTGGAGGGCCTGGAAACGGGAGCGGACGACTACCTAACCAAGCCCTTCAGCGCCGCCGAACTGGTGGCCCGCGTGCGCGCCCTGCTGAGGCGCAGCCAGCCGGACACGCCCCAGACGCTGGCGAACGGCCCGCTGTCCATCGACCTGGGCAGCGCCGAGGCCCGGATGGCCGCGCAACGCCTGAACCTGACCCGCCGCGAGTTCGACCTGCTGGCCTTCCTGACCCAGCACGTCGGGCGGGTCTATTCGCGCACCGAACTGCTGGACCGGGTGTGGGGCGCGGATTTTCTGGGCGGCGAGCGCACGGTGGACCAGCACGTCACGCAGCTGCGCTCGCACCTGGGCGAGACAGTGGGCCGGCCCGCCTTTCTGGAAACCGTGCGCGGCCGGGGCTACCGCATGCGCCCGTGGGCCGAGGCCAAGTGAACTCCACGGGCGGAACGGCGGATTTCTGGATCGACGCGCTGCCCCAGGCGGTGCTGCTGTGCGAGGGCGGCACCGTGGTCCGCCTCAACGCGGCGGCCTCGCGGCTGTGGGGCGTGTCGCAGGCGCGGGCGGCAGGCCGTCCGGTGCTGGAGGTGGTGCGGCGGCACACCCTGGAGGCCCTGATCGAGCGCGGCGGCGAGCTGGAGCTGGAGGTAAGCGGGCGCACGCTGCGCTGCGCGGCCACCCGCGACGGTGACGCCTGCGCCCTGATCGTGGAGGACCTCACCGCCCACCGCCGCCGCGAGGCCGAACTGCGCGAGGCCACCGCCGTCCTCTCGCACGAGTTCCGCACCCCGGTCACGGCCCTCAGAGGCGTGCTGGAGGCGCTGGAGTACGACATGCCGCGCGAGCTGTCGCAGAACTTCGTGCGCCAGGGGCTGCAGGAAACCGGGCGCCTGGCGCGGCTGGTGGAGGACCTGGCGGTGGGATTCCGCCCCACCCGCGCCCGCACGCTGCCGCTGGCCGAGGCGTTCGCCCGCGCCGAGCGCCTGCTGGAAGGCGAGTTGACCGCCCGAGGCTCGCGCCTGAGTTTCGGGCCGGACCATCTGGTGCGCGCCGATCCCGACAAGCTGCTGCAGGTGCTGCTGAACCTGATCGAGAATGCCCTGAAATACGGGCCGCCGGACCAGGACATCGAGGTTCAGACCGCCGCGCGCGGCAGCTGGGCCGAGGTCTGCGTGCTGGACCACGGCCTGCCCATTCCCGACAGCGACAGCCTGTTTCAGGCCCATACCCGCGGCGCAGGAGCCACCGGACAGGGCAGCGGCATGGGGCTGTACATCGTCCGCAGCGTCGTGCAGGGCTGGGGCGGTCAGGCCTGGGCCGCGCGCTTAGGCGGGCGCAACGCCTTTTGCTTCACGCTGCCGGGGGTTGGCAGCATGGGCTAGACGAGGGGCTGACCCGCCGCCCCGCCCCTCCCACCTGCCGGAACCCACCAAGGAGTGCCCCATGCGTGAAGTGCTTGAAAATGACCTGCAAAGCGTCCTGAACGGCGCCCTGAACATGCTGAACACCGTCGAACAGATGCTGCCGGTGGCCGCCGACGTGCTGCTGCACGAACAGACCGAGCGGCTCCCGGAGGTCCGCGCCCTGGACCGCGAGGTGGACGCCCAGGAGGCCCGCATCGAGGCCGAATGCCTGCGGATCATCGCGCTGCACCAGCCGGTGGCCCGTGACCTGCGGCTGGTGGCGCTGATCCTGAAAAGCCTGTCGGACATCGAGCGCATGGGCGATTACGTGGTGCACGTCGCCGAGGACGGCGCGGAACTGGCCCAGGCCCCGGCGCTCAAGAAATACGTGAATCTGGCGCGCATGCTGACCCGTCTGGGCGAGATGAGTCAGAACCTGCGCACGGCCATCGCGGAGCGCGACGTGACCCGCGCCGAGGCCACCATCACGATGGACGACGAGGTCGACGACCTGTACGAGCAGATTCAGCGTGAACTGGTGACCTACATGCTCGAAGACCCGCGCAACATCAGCAAGGCGCTGATGCTGATGCGGGTGGGGCGCAGTCTGGAGCGCGTCGGCGACCACATGGAAAACGTCGCCGAGCGCGTGCGCTACTGGGTCACCGGGGTGCGCGAGGCCTGAGGGCCAGCGGGCTTCAGCTGCGGGTCACCACACAGCTGCCGCCGAGCACACCGTTCCCAAGCTTGGCAAACAGGCCGTTGATCTCGTCGGCTGAACCTGCCAGGCTTACGCCCTCATAGCGGGTCTGGTTGCTGTCATACGACCCACCCAGGTAACAGGCCACCAGCCGTTTGGATTCGGAGACATCCCAGACCACGAAGCGCGTGGACCGCTCCAGCTCGTAAAGGGCGATGTAGCCGTTGTCGGCGTCGTAGAACCAGCTCCCTCTGCCACTGTTGTCGCGGTACAGAGGGTCTTCGTCAACCAGCGTGATCTTGCCTTCAATTTTATTGAAGTTCTGGTCGGTTCCGCTGATGGTCCAGGTCGTGCCCGTCTTGAACGGATAGCGTGGTACCGGGGTCGTGGAACTCCTGGTGCTGGAATCGCCAGCGGCGGGCGCACAGGACGCCAGCGAGACGGCGGCAGTCAGGGCGGCAAGAGACATCAGGGCGGGCTTCAGAAGGGCAGGATTCACAGCCGGCGAGTGTAGAGGACCGGTGAGGCGCGGCGCGGAAGATTTGCCGTCCTCCCCCGGTGGGGGCGCTCCGCCCGGGCAGCCCTACTTGCCGAAACGCCGGTCCCGGCCCTGAAAGTCCCGCAGCGCCCGCAGAAAGTCCACCCGGCGGAAGCCCGGCCAGTACACGTCGCAGAAGTAGAACTCGGAATACACGCTCTGCCAGAGCATGAAGCCCGACAGCCGGATCTCGCCGCTGGTGCGGATGATGAAGTCGGGGTCTGGGGTGTCGGCGGTGTACAGGTGCGCGCTGATGTGGTCCGGGGCCAGTTCGGCGGCGGCCTGCGTCAGCGTGAGCCCGGCGGCGGCCTGCGCCGACAGGTGGGTCTTGACCGCGTCCACGATCTCCTCGCGCCCGCCGTAGCCCACGGCGATGTTCAGGCGCATGCCGTCGTAATGGGCGGTCTTGGATTCCAACTCGCGCAGGGCGTCCAGCACATGGCCCGGAAAATTGCTGTGCTGCCCAATGGCGCGCACCCGCACGCGGTTGGCGTGGATGCGCGGATCGGTGGACAGGTTCAGCGCCTCGCGCTGCAGCAGGCTCAGGATGTGCGCGATCTCTTCCGGGTCACGGCTGCTGTTGTCGGTGGACAGCACCCAGATGGTTACGGCGGGAATGCCCAGTTCCAGGCACCACTGCAAGACCTCGTGGGCCTTGTCGGCCCCGAAGGAGTGGCCCATCTCGCGGCCCATGCCCCCGGCCCGCGCGTAACGGCGGTTGCCGTCCAGAATCAGGCCCAGATGACGCGGCAATTTGCCCCCCGCACCCACCTCGCGGGCCAGTCGCTGCTCGTAACCCCACAGCAGCGCCCCACGCGCCGCGCTGCGTGTTTTCTGGAGCGTGCGGACGGCGGCGGCAGCGGGCTTGGACTTCATAAGCAGGGGTAGTGTAGCGCGCGGCAAAAGATCGGCGCGTCCCTCAAACGGATGAACCTTCGGTGAGTGGCGCGGCAAACAGGCTCTGCTGCCGCGCCTGCAGCAGCCCCAACGCCTTGTGGTCCAGTTTCGAGAGGGCCGCCGTCGCCACCGCCTGCCGGGGCAGACCGGAAGTCGCCGCGTAGACGTGCAGCGTGATCTGGCGGTGGGTCATGCTGTGGCTGACCTGTCCCAGCAGTTCGCCGGGGGTGGCACCCAGCCGCTCACACACCGTCTTCAAAGCCTCCGACACGCTGCCGTCCGGGCCAACCGCCTGCATCGGCAGGCCCATCAGGCCGCCCAGCAGTTGGCCCTCTCGCCGCTCCAGCACGGCCTGCCTGTCATCGCCGATCAGCAGGGCCACCGCCTGCACCGCCCGCGCCGCCGTTCTGACTTTGGGCGCGGGAAAGGCCGTGGGCGTGCCGCTCGCCCGCGCCGCGCAGTGGGCCGCCAGGGGACATTCGGGGCAGCGCGGCGCTCGGGGCGTGCAGACCGTGGCCCCCAGATCCATCACGGCCTCGTTCCACGCGCCAGGACGGTCCGGTGACAGCAGGGCGTCGGCCCGCGCCTGGACCCACGCGTCGGTGGACCGGGCCTCGCCGTACAGCCGTGACAGCACCCGGCGCACGTTGCCGTCGTTGACCGCGCGGGCCTCGCCGTGGGCCAGGCTCGCCACAGCGGCGGCGGTGTACGGCCCCACCCCCGGCAGCGCCAGCCAGCCGCCATAATCGGTGGGAAAGCCGTCCGCAGCGATGAGCTGCGCCGCGCGGTGCAGGTTGCGGGCGCGGGCGTAGTAGCCGCAGCCCTCCCAGGCTTTCAGCACCGCCTCAACAGGCGCGTCGGCCAGGGCTTCAACTGTCGGGAACGCCTCCAGAAAGCGGTCATAGTAGTGCAGCCCGCGCGCCACCTGCGTCTGCTGCAGCAGGATCTCGGCCACCCACACGCGGTAGGGATCGCGCCGCCCCTCGGAGCCCAGCCGCCACGGCAGGTCACGGCCCGCAGCATCGAACCACGCCAGCAGCGCCGCGCGCAATTCGGGAATAGGGGCGGACATGGGGGCTGAACCGGCAGTCACCGCGCCAGTGTAGGGGCGCAGTGACCGGTCAACCGTGTGTTTTGACGGCAGGCCTGCCGCTCAGGCGTTGCGTCTCAGGTCTAGGCCCGAACGCCCTCGCGCCGGACCGCGCCGGACGCCGCCGGGGTGCGGATGCGGCGGCGCACGCCCTCGGAGTATTCGGCCAGATCGGCCAGGATGTCGGCCACGCCCACGCGCAGCAGAAACTGGCCGCCAGGCAGCGGGGTCAGGGCCAGGAAGGGGGCGCGGGTCAGGGTTTCCAGAATGCTGCCCAGTTCGGCGTAGTTGACGCCGCTGCCCAACTTCTCGGCCAGCCGCGGCACGCTGATCACGCTGTGGGCCGGCTGCTGCGCCAGCGTCAGCAGCACGAAGCTGAAGATGCCGCGCTGCGCCAGATGGGCGCTGATCAGTTCGGCGATGCTGGCGGCGGATTCCAGGTCTACATGGCCCGCCTTCCAGTACCCGCGCAGGTCCACCGGCGACAGCGGGGCCAGCCGCGCGTGTTCGTTCAGGGCGGCCAGTGCCTCGTGGGTCAGTCGGGACACGCCCTGCGGCTCGTCGCCCTCGCTGCACAGCAGCACGCGGTAGCCCTGCTCCTCGTTCCAGGCAGGGGTAGTCCGGGCCGCCTCGTCCAGCGCCACCAGCACCGCGTAACTGTGCGCGCCCAACTCGGCCTTCAGGCGCAGCACGCCGCCGCCCAGATGGTCCAGGCGGTAGCCGGTCAGCCGGGCCAGCTCGGCCAGTTGCGCTTCGGGCATCTGGTCCAGTTCCTGGGCATTCGCGCCGAGGGGAGACGGCGCAGGGTCAGCCGCCGGCAGGGTCCCGGTTGCTGTGCCGGTCCGGGCCTCCGCGCGCAGGGCCTCGCCACCGACACGCGGCTGCATGGGCGGCTCGGCGGGCGCGGGGCTGGGCGTGGCCACCCCTTTCCAGTCGGCCCGGATCTTCTCGCTGGTCTGCTGACTGACCTGCTGCGCCGTGGCTTTCGGCTCGCCGGCCCGCTGCTCACTGGCTTTCGGATCGGTGGCTTTCGGATCGGTGGCTTTCGGATCGGTGGCTCGCGGGTCAGCGGCCCTCTCGGCGTGGCTGGCGCGCACCTCGGTGACCCGGACCTCCTGACTGACGGGGTCCGGGACGCTGGCCTCGGCCGGTGCGGGCGGGGCCTCGGCCGGCTGGGGCGCGACCTCCTGCATGCGGACCTCGCGCACATGGGCGGTGGAGGACACCACCACGCGCCGCGTTTCCGGGGCCTTGCCCTGCTCACGCCGGGGCAGGGGCGGCGGGGCATGCGGCTTGACGATGGCCTCCACCTGATAGCGCGCCGGGGCCAGATTGGTGATGATCAACACGTCGTTCACGCCCAGATGCTGCGCGTGGTACAACCCGCCCAGGCCCCAGATGCGAGCCCGCTCGGTGTCCACCTGCACGCTGTGTTCCTCGCCCTTGTCGTCGACGAAGACGGCGGGGCCACTCTGCGGAAAGGTGGACTGCAGGTACTTGAGAAGGCTCAGGCTGCCTTCTTGCAGGCAGGGGCGGGTCACGATGTAACGCATTGATTTCATGCGGGAAACCTCCATTTTAGAACGCACGCACCTGACCGGACCGGCCAACGGCGCGTGATGCTACGGTCTGAATTGTTTCTAAAGTAGCAGAATGCAGCGTCCTCGGGGGCGCAACTGCCCCCCGTCCCCCCGGTTTCCGGCGCCGCGACTGGGCGCGGGTAGACCCGAGCGCGGGCCACACTGGGTCCCCCCACTCCCACCTCGCGGCCCGGCCCGCCCTATGCTGACGGGCATGAGTTCACGGACCACTGACCCCCACCCAGCCACCGACGCCGTTCCCAGCCCACAGGCACGGACGCACGAGCTGATCACGCGCTACTACGCTGCCTTCAACAACAGCGATCCGGCGGGCATGCTGGAACTGCTGAGCGACGACGTGCAACACGACATCAACCAGGGTGGCACCGAGCTGGGCAAGGCCGCCTTCGCCGCCTTTCTGGCCCACATGGACGCCCACTACCGCGAGGAAGCCCGCGACGTCACGGTGATGGTCAGCGCCGACGGCGTGCGTGCCGCCGCCGAATTCGTGATCCACGGCGAGTACCTCAAGACCGACGCAGACCTGCCCGCCGCCAGAGGGCAGAACTATGCGCTGCCCGTGGGCGCGTTCTTCGAGGTGCATGGCGGCCAGATCGCCCGCGTGAGCAACTACTACAACCTGCAGGACTGGACCCGGCAGGTGGGCGGCTGAACACTGCGCGGCTGAACACTGTGCCGCCAGAAATCCGGGTGACAGCCCTGAGCGGCCCCGAGGCGCGGCCCTTCGTGGCCGAACTGGCACGGCTGCGCATCGGCGTGTTCCGCGCGTTTCCGTACCTGTACGACGGCACGCCCGAGTACGAGGAAACGTACCTGCAAACCTACCTGAACAACGAGAACGCCGTCGTGATCCTGGCCCGCGACGGTCAGGCCGTGATCGGGGCCAGCACCGCCGTGCCGCTGGCGGGCGAGACGGCGGAGGTCAGGGCTCCGTTTGAGACTTCTGAACTTGACGGGTCGGACGTGCTGTACCTGGGTGAGAGCGTGCTGCGGCCTGAATACCGGGGACGAGGGCTGGGCCACGCCTTCTTCGACGGGCGCGAGGCCCACGCGCGGCGGCTGGGGCTGGGCGTGACCGCCTTCTGCGCGGTGCAGCGTCCGGAGGCTCATCCGGCGAGGCCCGCCGACTACCGCCCGCTGAACGCCTTCTGGGCGGCGCGGGGGTACATCGAACGCCCTGATCTGCAGACCACCATGAGCTGGCCGGACGTGGGAGACGACGCGGAGACGCCCAAGCCGATGCGGTTCTGGCTCAGGCGCGGGGAAGGGTAGCTCAGCGGGCGGCGGCCTGTTTCTCGGCGGCCAGCCGCTTCCTGTTCTCGTTCCAGCCGTAGGAGCGCACGGCGTCCACCACGAACCACACGGCCAGCACGCCCGCTATGCCGGCCCACAGCCAGCTTCCCGAACGCACGGCGAAGAAGGCCCCCACCGCGCACAGTGCCCCCAGCAGCACGCTGAAGATCAGGACGATGTGGGGGGGGCACGCGGCGATTGCCAAACATGGGGGCAGTGTAGGGGGCGGGGTCTTACGCTTCTCTGTCACCCGCCTGGGTCACCGATCTGCCGCGAGAGCATCACGCCCTGCAACTCGTCCACCGCGTAACCGCAGTTTTCGTAGAACGCCTGGGCTTCCGGGTTGTCGGCCAGCACCCAGACCTCCTCTATCCCTTCAGCCCGCATCTGAGTGTGCAAAGCGTCCACCAACGCGCGGCCCACGCCCCGCCGCCGCCAGCCCTCGCGCACGCCGATCTCCTCGAACATGACATGTCGGGCCTCGCCGTGCCGCTGCCGGTGAACGTAGGCCAGCAGAAAGCCGACGGGCTGACCGTCCGCCTCGGCGTGCCAGTGCCACACGGCGGGATCGGACAGGAAGGTGCGGGCGGCCTCGGCTGTCAGCGGCGGGCTGGGCTCCTCGCCCGTGAAGTCGGTTTCCTCACGGGCGATGCGGGCCAGGGCGCTTTCATCGCCGGGGCCGAGGCGGCGGACGGTGAAGGGGAGCATGGCCCAGTTTGAGGGTGGGGGCAAGCGGCGGGCATCGGTCATCTGGCGCATTCCTTCCCGTCCGTCCCGCTGCCTTCATGCCACACTGACCCTGATGCCGGATTTTGACGTGATCGTGATGGGCGCGGGCCACAACGCGCTGGTGACGGCGGCCTACGCGGCCAAGGCGGGCCTGAAGGTGGGCGTGTTCGAGCGGCGGCACATCGTCGGCGGGGCGGTCAGCACCGAGGAACTGGTGCCCGGCTACCGCTTCGACTACGGCGGCAGCGCCCACATCCTGATCCGCATGACCCCGGTGGTGCGCGAACTGGAGCTGACCCGCCACGGCCTGCACTACCTGGAAGTCGATCCGATGTTCCACGCCTACGACGGCGAGACCCCGTGGTTCATCCACCGCGACGCGGGGCGTACCGCCCGCGAACTGGAAGCCCTGTTTCCCGGCCAGGGCGAGGCGTACACCCGTTTTCTGGACGACTGGACGCCGTTTGCCCGCAGCGTCGCCGATCTGTTCAACTCCGCGCCCGGCCCGCTGGACATGGGCAAGATGGTGGTCAGTTCGGGCAAGGGCCGCGACTGGATGGAGCAACTGCCGCGCATCCTCAAGCCCTACGGCGAGGTGGCAAAGGAATACTTCAGCGACGAGCGCGTGCGTGCGCCGCTGACGTGGATGGCCGCCCAGAGCGGGCCGCCGCCGACTGACCCGCTGAGCGCCCCCTTTTTGCTGTGGCACCCGCTGTACCACGAGGGCGGCGTGGCCCGGCCCAAGGGCGGCAGCGGCGGGCTGTCCCAGGCCCTCAAGCGGGCGATTGAGGCCGACGGTGGCGAGGTTTTCGTGAATGCGCCCGTCAAGGACATTCTGGTCAAGGACGGCAAGGCGCAGGGCATCCGGCTGGAGAACGGCGACACCTACACCGCCCGCGCCGTCGTGTCCGGGGCGCATGTGCTGACCACTGCCGGGGCTTTGCCGGACGAGTTCGTCCCCGAATCTGCCAGAAATGTGCGCGTAGGCAACGGCTTCGGCATGGTGCTGCGCCTCGCGCTGTCCGAGCAGGTCAAGTACCGCCACCACACCGAACCCGACAGCCGCGTGGGCCTGGGCCTCCTCATCAAGAACGAGCAGCAACTGATGAAGGGCTACGGGCAGTACCTGGCCGGGGAGCCGTCGAGCGATCCACCTTTAATCGCCATGAGTTTTAGCGCCGTGGACGACTCGCTGGCCCCTCCTGGCGGCGAGGCGCTGTGGCTGTGGGCGCAGTATTACCCGTATGAGCTGTCGTCTGGCTCCTGGGAGACCCGCACCGCCGAGGCACGCGAGAACATCCTGAACGCCTTTGAACACTACGCCCCCGGCACGCGCGACACGATTGTGGGCGAGCTGGTGCAGACGCCGCAGTGGCTGGAAACCAACCTGGGCCTGCACCGGGGCAACGTGATGCATCTGGAAATGAGCTTTGACCAGATGTTCTCCTTCCGCCCCTGGATGCGCGCCAGCCAGTACAAATGGCCGGGCCTGAAAGGCATGTACCTGACCGGCGCGAGTACCCACCCCGGCGGCGGCATCATGGGCGCGAGTGGCCGCAACGCCGCGCAGGTGCTGGTCAAGGATCTGACGCGGAGAGGCTGGAAGTGAGGCGTGTGGGGGCAGGCGTGGCTGTTCTGAAAGCCGGAGAAGTGCTGCTGATTCGGCGGGGGGACAATGGGTTGTGGGACATTCCGGGCGGGGGCCGTCGCTGGTGGGAAACGCCCGCACGGGCGGCGCGGCGCGAACTGGCCGAGGAAACCGGCCTGAGCGTCGGCGCTCTGCACCCTTTGGGCGTCTTCCAGCACCGACACACTTACCTGGACGGCAACACGGTGGACTGGGAAACCCATGTCTTTACCTCCGAATACGCGGGGGGCGAGGCGCGGGCCGGCGACGACGCCCATGAGACGCGCTGGTGGCCGCAGGACGCATTGCCGCAAGCCGTTTCAGATGCGACAGCCCGCTACTTCGCGGCACTGAGGCAACCTCCACCCCTGCGCCAGCACGCCGGAGCCTGACCTTGATCCGCCTCCCATCCCATCTTCTTCGTTTTGGCCTCGCCTTTGCCGCTCTGGGCGTGGCTTTTTTGGGGGCGCTGCTGGTGCTGGCCGATCAGAGCGCGGGCTGGGCGCTGATCGGGGTTGGTGTGCCGCTCTCCGGGGTGCTGGCACTGGCGGGGGACGCGCTGGGCAGTGAATTTTCCAGTACGCTTCAAGCGCGAACACGACAACTCATCTCCGAGACGCGCCCGTGGATGTGGCTGATTGCCCTCTACGCCGTTCTGCACGTCCCCGTCCCGCTGTGGCCGGAGGGCTTCGGCGTGCTGGGGTTGGCGAGTACGGCGGCGCTGTTCGTCGGTGCGCTGCTGTACGCCGCCGAGCGCGTGGGCTGGGGCCGCTCGTGGCTGATGGCGCTGCTGGCCTGCGGCCTGGGCCTGAGCGCGGAAGTGATCGGCACCCGCACCGGCTTTCCCTTCGGCATTTATTCCTACGCCACCGCCCCCGATCCCCTGGTGCTGGGCGTGCCGCTGATGGTGCCGCTGGGCTGGTTCGCGCTGACGTTGGCCGGGCTGCTGCTCTCCGGCGGGCGGGCGTGGCTGGCCGGGCTGCTGCTCGCACTGTGGGACGTGGGGTTAGAACCGCTGATGACCGCGCAACGCTACTGGCTGTGGAGTGACCCGAACCCGATTTGGGCGGGCGCACCCTTGCAGAATTTCCTGGGCTGGTGGGCGGTGGGGGGCGGGATTTCGTGGGTCATCACGCGCGTCGGCCCGGAGGTGTTGCAGGCGCGAAAGGGAGAGGCCCAGATCAATTTCGCCGTCGCCTACCCCATCGAAGCCTTTTTCCTTCCTGGCGGTCTGGTGCTGGTGGGCCGCTATCTGGAGGCCGCCGTCACCCTGCTTGCCATGTTGCTGGGCCTCGCTCTGGCGCGGTTGGTGAGGCGGCGTGGCTGACCGCGCGCCGTGGGCCACGCCCGTCTTGAAGCACAGCATTCGCCGCAGCCTGAGAACCGGGCTGGGTGGCGTGTGGCTGCGCGGTACCCTGCCCACAGGCGGCGCGGTGCTGGCCCCCAATCACAACTCGTGGTGGGACGGCTACGTGCTGCGCGAACTGGCGTGGTGGGCAGGCGCGGACTTCCGGGTGCTGATGACGGCGCGCCAACTGGGGCGCTTTCCCTTCCTGCGGCGCATGGGCGCGCTGGAGGCAGGCCGGGTGCGAGAGGCGGTGCGCGGCGCGCAGGACGGCGCGTGGGTGGCAGTCTTTCCAGAGGGGGCCGTGCAGAGTAGCGGGAGTCTGGGCGCGTTGCACCCCGGCGCGGCCTGGATCGCGCGGACGGCGGGCGTGCCGCTGATCCCCGTGGCCCTGCGCGTGGTGATGCGCGGCGGGCAGTGGCCGGAGGCGTACCTGCGCGTCGGGGCAGCCACCACGTCGCTCCCGGAAGCGCTGGCCCACGAACTGGGCGTGCTGGACGCCGAACTCGCCGCCAGCAACCCGGAACAGCCGCTGGCCGGCTACCTGCGCGTGATGCGGGGGCGGGCGACGGGCACCGAGACAGTGGACTGGCCCGCCCGCCTGCTGACCCGGATCACCGGAGACCGGTGAAACCCGCCGCCCGCGCCTACCACACCTTTGCCTTCGCGTGGCTGGCGGGCAAGGCGGCGGTGCTGCTGATCAACGCCGTGCATTTTCCGCGCCTGCGCCCGCAGCCGTTGCCGGCAGACCGTCCGCGCGTCTCCATCCTGATTCCGGCCCGCGACGAGGCGGCCAACCTGCCGCACACCCTTCCCGGCGTGCTGGCGCAGGGTGCGAACGAGGTGATCGTGCTGGACGACGGCAGCCGCGACAACACGGCGCAGATCGCGTGCCAGTTGGGCGCGCGGGTGGTGCGGGGCCAGCCGCTGCCGCCCGGCTGGTTCGGCAAACCGTGGGCCTGTCAGCAGCTCTCGGTGCTGGCGTCGGGCGACCTCCTGATCTTCACCGACGCGGACGTGGCGTGGCACGCCGGGGCGCTGGGGGCCGTGCTGCACGAGCTGGAGGCGAGCGGGGCCGATCTGCTGAGCGTGCAGCCACGTCAATCCAACCGAACAATAGGCGAGCGCCTGCTGACGCCGCTGGTAGACGCCGCCGTGCTGTCGTACTTTCCATATCCGGTAATCACGCTGCCGCAGGCCGCCGCCACCATCGCCAACGGGCAGGTGATGGCCTTTCGCAGAGGGGCGCTGGAGCGGGCCGGGGGCTACGCGCTGGTGCGCCGGGACTTGCTGGAAGACACCCAGCTCGCCCGCCGCCTGAAAGCGCGTGGGGGGCGGGTGGCCTCGGCGCTGGGGCGGGACGCCATCGGGGTGCGGATGTACCGCTCTTACCCGGACTCGGTGCGCGGGTTTTCCAAGAACGTGCTGCCCATCCACCTGCACTCGCGCCCGCTGCTGCTGCTGAGCGCCGCCGCGCATCTGGCGGTGTACACGCTGCCGTGGCTGGTCAATGTGCCGGGCGCGCGGGCGCTGCGCGTGCTGGGCCTGCTGGAGCGCACCGCCGTGGCCGTGATCGCGGGCCGCCGTACCCCCGCCGATCTACTGGAAGGGCTGCTGGGGCCGGCCACGCCGCTGCTGGCGCTGCCGGTGTACCTGCGCGCGGCGCGGCGGCGGGTGGTGTGGAAGGGGCGGGAATATCCGCAGGGCGAAGCGAAGGATGAGCGGGGGCCGGCCCTGTCCATCAGACGCGCCTCAGCCTCCGGGCCGAAGCTGAAGGAATGAAACTTCCGGTTCTTCTGGCCCTGACCCTGCTCGGCAGCGCGGCGGCCCAGGCGCGGTGGTCAGAAAGCTCTTACGCCAACATCGGCGGCTGGCAGCCCGCCCAGTCGTGGTGCGACACGCCGGGGCGGGTGCTGGCGGTCACGACTCCTGCGGCCGAGACCGGGCCGGTGAAACTGGCGCAGTGGGTGGGCGGAAAACTCAGCGTCCAGAACTGGCAACTGGGCCGCCCCGAACCCGGCGCGGGTCAGGTGTACACGCCGCTGATCCCCGCCGGGCAAACGCAGAGCCAGAATCCTGAATACTTCATCCACAGCAGCAACATCGAGAACACCCTCGATCCGCAGTACCGCATGACGCACATCAATGAATATGTCGTTCCGGCGGGCCGTTTCGGGTGCCGCTACGTGCCGGGAGCCACCGTGCTGGCCGCCACCGCAAAGCACACGGTGATCGTCTGGGAAAGCGGAGGGAAGGTCACCTACGCCAGCCGCAACCGCGACGGCACCCCCGGCATTCAGCTGACCGGCGGCACGCACACCCGCGTGTCGGGCCGCGAGCGCTACGTCTGGAACAACGCGGGCTACCGCTACGTGCTGGAACTGGGCCAGCCGGGTCAACCGGGCGGCCGACTGAGCGTGCTGAAGGGTACAAAGCTGCTGTCCCGCGAGGAATTGCTGGCGTATTCCATCAGCGTGCAAAAGTGACGGCCCTGGTCGCCCATCCGCATTATCTTCAGGCCATGACTGGCAGGGCTGACAGGGAAACGCGGGGTTGAGGCACGCTCCCAAACACGTCGCGGTGATCGGCGCGGGCTTCGCGGGGCTGGCGGCGGCGCTGCGGCTGGCGGGGGCCGGGGCGCAGGTGACCGTGCTGGACGCGCTGGAGCGACCCGGCGGCAAGGCCGCGCTGGGCTACGAGGACTTCTCCAGCGGCCCCACCGTCGTGACCATGCCGCAGATCTTCCGCACGCTGCACGAACGCCTCGCGCTGCCGGCCCCCATGCTGGAGGCCGCCCGCCCCACCACCACCTACCACGCGCACGCCGCCCGGCCCGGCGAGGGCCGCACCTTCGCCCCGGAGGCGTTGCATGTGGCCGGCAGCCTGGAGCCGACGCTTGAGCAGCTCTCGAACTCCGAGGGCAAACGCTATTCGGCGCTGCTGGCCGCCTCGCGCCAGATGTACCTGGACGCCGCGCCCACCTTCCTGTTCGCGCCGCCGCCCACTTCCGCACGGTTGGCCCGCTACGCCCTGACGCGGGGGGTGCGGGCCGCCCCCGGCACGACGCTGGCCCGCTACGTGCGTTCGGGGCCGTTCATGACGCCGTTCTGGCTGCGCTTCGCCACGTACCTGGGGGCCGATCCCTACCGCGCGCCCGCCGTGCTGCACAACATCGCCTGGGTGGAACTGGGCTACGGCGTGTGGCACCTGCAGGGCGGGCTGCTGGCGCTGGCCGAGCGGCTGTACGGGCGGGCGCTGGAGCTGGGCGTGCGCTTCGAATACGGCACGCGCGTGCGCCAGCTGATCGTTCACGGCGGGCGCGTGCTGGGGGCGCACACCGACGCCGGGGCCTTTGCCGCCGACGCCTGGGTCAGTGCCGCCGACCGAGCCCTGACGCTGGGCTGGCTGGGCCTGAACGAGAAACCCGCGCCGCGCGGCGTGAGCGGCTTCGCGCTGCAACTGCGCCTGAAAGAAAACCGCCCCCCGGCCCACCACATCTTCTGGCCCGCGCAGTACGCCCGCGAGTGGCAGGACATCCGCGCCGGACGCCTGCCGCGCGATCCCACGCTGTACCTGCACCTGGACGGCCAGCGCGCCTTCCTGCTGGTCAACGCGCCCCCGAAGCCGGGGCTGGAGGACGATCCACGCCAGTACGGGGCGCTGCTGCTGCGGCAATTGCAGGAGCGTTTTCCCCTGGACATCGAGGAATGGCTGCCCCTCGGCCCCGCCGACTACGCCCGCGTCTCGCAGGGCGGCGCGCTGTACGGCCGCGCCCCCCACGGCCTGAGCGGCAGCCTGCGCCCCGGCTGGACGCTGCCGCACGCCCGCAATCTGGTGCAGGTGGGCGGCACGGTGCATCCCGGCGGCGGCGTCCCCCTGAGCATGCTGAGCGGCTGGAACGGCGCGGGCACGCTGCTGGGCCTGCCCTACGACGATTTGGGCGGGCTGGACGTGCCGGGGGTGGGCGAGACGTGGGGTTAGGCTTGTGGCGCGTGGCTTGTGGCTTGTGGGAGAGCCGCAGGAGGGGTCAGTGGTGAGTGGGGAGTGGCAAGGGAAGGAGAGCCGAAAAACCCGACTGCCCCATTCCATCAACCATCAACCATCCACCATCCACCACCTCCCCCAGCCGCCCACCCGCCCCGGCAACGGCCACCTGCAGGACTGGGCGCTGTCACCTTTGCCGCTGATCGAGGACGGCGCGCGGCGGGCGCGGGCGGCGGGCACTGATCTTTTTCGGCTGCGGCTGGGCCTCCCGTCTGTCGTGGGCTTCAGCCCGGCGTGGAACCGGCGGCTTTTGAGCGATCTGGACACCTTCCGCAGCGCGGGCGGCTTCTCGGCGGTGGTGCCGTATCTGGCCGGCGGCGTGATCCTCACCGACGCGCCCCTGCACCGCAGGCGGCGGCAGACCATCAATCCGGGCTTTGGAAAAAAGCACCTGGAAACCCTGCGCGGGCGCACCCAGGCGGCCCTGCTGCCCATCCCAGACGGTGAATTCGACGCGCTTGAGTGGGCCGACGGCGCGGTGCTGCGGCTGCTGAACGCGGCCTACTTCGGCGGCGAGTTCGATGCCGGGTTGCTGCACGCCTTCCTGGCCCCGCTGCGCCGCCCCTTCCCGGTGCCGGCGCTGCCGCGCCCACGGCTGTTCCTGCGGGTGGACGCCGAGCTGCGCCGTCTTGCCACGTGGCGCTTGACCGGGGGTGGGGATGACCTACTGGCCGTCCTCGCACCCATTCCCGGCGGGCTGGAGGAGGCGCGGGTGTCCCTGGCCGCCGCGCACGACACCACCACGCACGCGCTGGCCTACGCGGTGTGGCATCTGGCCCAGCATCCGGGGTGGCACGCGCCCGAACACCACGGGGCCGTGTTGAAAGAAACCCTGCGCCTGCACCCCCCCGGCTGGATGGGCAGCCGCCGCCTGAGCCGCGAGCTGGACTGGAACGGCGTGCGGCTGCCGCGCGGCACGCTGGCGCTGTACGCCCCGTACCTCTCGGCCCGCGATCCGGGGCTGTGGAACGCGCCGGAGAAGTTCCAGCCCCAGCGCTGGCAGCACAAGCCGCCCGCGTGGGCCTACTTGCCCTTCGGCGGCGGCGAACGCCTGTGCCTGGGCATGCATCTGGCGCAGATGCTGATTCTGGACGCACTGGCGGCGCTGCCCCCCTTGCGGGCCGTGCGCGGCGACGACACCCCCGTGCCGGGTATCACGCTGGGGCCGAAAGGGCCGCTGGTGGTGCGGCGGGCGTGAGGGTGGTGCAAAGCGTTTTTCGCCTCCGGTCAGAGCTGCACCTGTCTTCCACTCTTCAGCACTGCCTAAAGGATTTGCGTGACAAGTCACAAAGCGGGTGGTATACGGAGAGCGGAGGATCAACCATGAAAAAAGTTCTGCTGCTCGCCGTCACCGCCGCCCTGGCCCTGTCTGCCTGCGCCCCACGGTACAACCCCAACTCCCAGAAGCCCGACACCGAACTGTCATGCACCGAGATCAAGGGCGAGATCGCCCGCGCCCAGTCGGCCCGTGACGAGGCTGGGAAGAACCGGGGCCTGAGCGCCCAGAACGTCGCTTGGGCCATCTTCTTCATTCCAGGCATCGTGGCCAATGAATACACCAACGATCAGGTGCAGAAGGCTGCCGACGAGCGGATTTCCAAGCTGAATCAGCTGTACGCCGTCAAGCGCTGCAGTTAGAGCATTTGTCCGAATTGCTGCATCAGAAAAGAAGACTTCTGATGCCTCCATTCTCTGCTCCGCAGCTTTGCAAGTCCCAAATGCTCAGCAAAATTCACTCACTCCGTTCGGACAAAAGCAAACAGCACTTTTGACAAATGCTCTAGAAGCCTGGCTTCACATTGAACTCGCCGCAGTCGGCGGGTTTTCTTGTGCTCAGCCTGCGCGCCCCGGCCCCGCCAGCGGATCGGTGGTGGCTGCCGTCCACCCGGCCAGTCCCCCGCAGGCACAGCCCGGCAACAGCCCAGCCGCTTGCTGCACGCGCCCGCAGTCCAGGCAGGCCACGAAGCCCTGCTGGGGCAGATCCGGGTCCAGCACAGAGGGGGGTTCCAGATCCCACGGCGGCGCCACCGGCAGGCCGGGCGGCGGGTCGGCGTCGTGGCGGAACACGGTCAGGTGGCCGTCCTGCTCAAAGTAGGCGCGGCGGACCTCGCCCAGCTGCAAGACGCCCTGGGCACGCAATTTCTCGAACAGGTCCTCGCGGCTGAGGTTCGCCCGCTCCAGCGCCGCCATGCTGAACACGCCGTCGCGGACCAGTTCCACCGGCTGGCCCTCCATGAAGGCCTCCACCCGCTCGGAGCGCACCACCAACCGCGCCAGCACCCGCTGAAAGCCCACCACCAGCGCCAGGGCCAGCATGGCGTGCAGCAGCGGCACTTCCGGGTAAAACAGCGGATCACCTGCCGCCGAGCCCAGCGCGATCACAATCACCAGTTCCAGCGCGCTGAGCTGGGCCAGCCCACGCTTGCCGGTCAGCCGCAGCAGAAACAGCAACCACACGAAGATCACGACGGTGCGGAAGACGATTTCCAGCAGGAACAGCGGCGGCGCGTCCCCGAGCCAGATGCGCTGCCAGTCGAAGGGAATGATTTCCGGGCCGCTCAAGGTCGGTCCTCCTGAACCGGCGCTTCATCCAGGCCCAGGCCGGCCAGCACCCGTTGCCGGTCCCAGCCGATCAAGTCGCAAAGCTCTTGCAGGGCCATGCCAAATTCCGGTGAATCCGGCCAGCCCTCTTCGGCAGAAAGGTCGCGCAGCCGCTGCCACAGGGCGTTGCGCCGTTCCAGAAATTCACGTGCGGGCATACCTTCAGAGTGTAGGCGGCGTGACGGTTCGTACCTTCAGAGGATCTTGAGACACCCCAGGCCGGCCTGCGGCGGTGTGGCCCTCAGCCCGCTAGCGGTAGCGCTCGTTGTCCCGCAGGTGTTCGGCGTAGGTGTGGTTGACGTAGATCTTGCCGTCCGGCGCGTGCAGGAAGTACAGCGCGTCGCGCCCGTCGGCCAGCTTGCGGTTGGCGTTCAGCACGCTTTGCAGCGCGGCCTCACCGGGATTGTTGATGGGTCCGGCCGGCAGGCCCATGCGGGTGTAGGTGCTGTAGGGCGTGTCCTTGGTGAAGTCCCCGGCCGAGCGGTCCAGTTCCGGCAGGTCCTTGCCCAGCCCGTAGGCCACCGTGGGATCGCTGCCCAGCGCGATGCCGTCTTTCAGGCGGTTCAGGAACACCCCGGCCACGATGGGCATTTCCAGATCGTTGGCGGCCTCGGCCTGCACCATACTTGCCAGAATCACCCAGTCGCGCACGCTCAGGTCCAGGGCCTTGGCCTGGGCGACGCGCTCCGGCGTGAACTCATCGTTCATGCGCGCCACCATGGTCTCCACGATCTTGCGCGGGGTTTCCTTGGGGCGGAATTCATAGGTGGCGGGAAAGACGAAGCCTTCCAGAGTGTTCTGCTTGCCTGCCGCGTATTTGCTCAGGCTGGGGTCTTTCAGGACTGCCAGGATGGCCGCGCCGTCGAAGCCCGCCTTCTGGAAGATGGCCGGAAGGTCCTGGATACGCCTGCCTTCCGGGACGGTCACGTTGACCACCGGAATCCGCGCCGGACCCGCCAGCTTCTCGGCCACGCCCTGCACGCTCAGCGAGCCGTCCAGATCGTACAGGCCCTCCTTGAGGCTGCCCGCCGTGCCGTTCTGGCGCATCACTAAGCGCAGGGCGTCGGCGCTCTTGATGATCCCCTTGCCCTGCAACTCGCGGGCCACCGCCCCCAGCGTGTCGCCGGGCTTGACCTCCAGCGTGTACGGGCCACCCCCTGCAGGCGCGGTCAGGTTGCGGACGTACAGGAACGCGCCCAGCGCCGCGAGCAGCAGCAGCGCCAGCAGGATCAGCAGAACCCTGGCCCAGACCGGGCGGCCGCCGCGCAGCCGGGTCACAGGCCCGCCCCGGTCACGGCACTCAGGGGCTGCCGCGCCAGCCGGGCCAGCAGTTCAGCGTCGGCGGGCGGTCTGGCCCCGAAACGGGAGACCACCCAGCCGCCGACCTCGACAGCCAGCCGGGCCGCCTGCGCCGCGTCACGGTGGGTCAGCCAGCCGGCCAGGAACGCGCCGCCGAAGGCGTCCCCGGCCCCGGTGGCGTCGGTCAGGGTGTCGGGGGTGGCCGCCACGTGCACGCGCGGCTGGTCCGGCCCCTCGATCAACGCACCCTCGGCGTCCATCTTCAGGACCACCAGCGCGTGCGGGTACCGCTCGCGCAGCCAGCTCAGGGCGTCGCCGGAATGCGAGCAGCCGCTCATGGCGCGGGCCTCGTCGTCGTTGGGAAACAGCAGGTCGAAGGGCACGTGGTCCACGATGTCCAGAAAGTTCTCGCGGCCCATCTGCTGGATCATCTGGAAGCTGCCGGGGTCCAGACTGAGGGTGGCGTTGCCCTCCCCCGTTCTGGAGGACTTGGACAGCGTCGCTGCCGCCAGCGCCGCCGCGCGGGGAGGATCGCGGAACAGGCTCCAGGCGGTCAGGTGCAGGTGGCCCGCCGCCCGCAGCACGCCCTGCGGCAATTCGTCCGGCAGCAGTTCCCAGTCCGCGCCCTGCCCGGTCAGCATGGCCCGCTGGCCCCGGCGGTCAATCAGGGCCAGCACCACCCCGGTCGGATGCTCGGTGCTGAGAATCAGCTCGGTCTGCACGCCCTCGGCCTGCAACTCGGCGGTGGCCAGTTCGCCGAATCGGTCGCGGCCAATCTTGCCCACGAAGATGCTGGGGCAGCCGCAGCGCCGCGCCCACACCGCCAGGTTGGCCGCGCTGCCGCCGCCCGACAGTTCAAGCCGCCCGGTGGTGTCGCCGCCCGACAGCAGCATGGTATCGGGCTTGGCCAGCACATCCCAGTTCAGGTCGCCCAGCGACACCAGAGGCTTTCGTTCACTCATGACTGCGGCGCAGCATAGCGCGGCTGGATATGGCGGGGTGCGCCGGATGAACGATGTCCGGGAGAGTCGAATCTCGTTGCAATCCAGGGAGTCCGGCAGAAGGGAAAATGCGCCGCCAGAGCAAAAACGCTCTGATGACGCACCCTGAAAACGGGAAGTCCGCCAGGGCCTAGCGGCGGCCCACCAGCGCCCACGCCCCCGGCAGCAGCGTCGCCGCCAGCCCCAATTTCAGCGCGTCGCCGGGCAGAAAGGGAATCAGGCCCGCGCCCAGCAGCGGCTGTCCGCTCAGGCCGGTCACGGCCCCCAGCCACAGCAGGCCCAGCGCGTAGATCATGGCGCTGCCCGCCAGCATGGCCAGCACGGTGCCAGCGGGCCGGCGGTCCAGCGCGAAGCGTTCCACCAGGAAGCCCACCAGCGCGGCGGCGAAGGGAAAGGACAGCAGGAAACCGCCGGTGGGGCCAGCGAATTTGGCGACACTGCCGATGCCGCCCGCGAACACCGGCAGGCCCACCGCACCCGCCGCCAGATACAGCGCCAGCGCCGCGAAGGCCCGCTTCCAGCCCAGTGCCGCGCCGACCAGCAGCACGCCCAGGGTTTGCAGAGTGACCGGCACAGGCTTGAGCGGCAGTTCGGCCTGCGCCAGCAGCGCGATCAGGGCCGCGCCGCCTGCGATGAGCAGCAGGTCACGGGTCAGGCCGGAGGCGGGAGCGAGGGTACGGGCCAGGGTGGGGTGGGTCAGCTGGGTCATGGATTCTCCTTGAGGGGGGTTTAGCGTGTGGGAAACGAGGCAGGCGGACTGGTTTCACGGGGCGGGGCCACCGTGCAGCCCACCATCCAGCGCCCCGATCAATTCCACATCCCCAGCGCTGACGGTGTGGGGGCCGTCCAGGGTCCGCACGATCAGGCTGCCACTCGCGTCCAGCCGTTCGGCCACACCTTCCAGCGGCCCGCGCGGGGTCTGCACGCGCACCGGGCGGCCCAGGGTGACGCTCGCGGCGGCCCACGCCTCCAGAATCTCGGCGGGCGGGGCGCGCAGCCAGCGCTCAAGCTGGAACAGAACGTCGCCCAGCACCTGTGCGCGGGTCACCCCGGGGCGCAGTTCACTCAGGTGGGCTGCGCCTGCCGGGGCACCCGAGACATTCAGGCCGATGCCCAGCACCGCGCGCCGGGCTTCCTCGCCGCGCAGATCGGCCTCCAGCAGAATGCCCGCCAGCTTGCGGCCATCCGGGGCCAGCAGATCGTTGGGCCATTTCAGGCCGCCGGCGCCGCAGGCCGCCTGCACCGCCACGCCCGCCGCCAGCGGCATGAGGGCCAGTTCGGGCAGGGTCAACGGCGTCTGGCCGTCCTCTCCCCCACCCCGCAGCAGCACGCTGAAGGTCAGGCCGCCGGGAACCGGGGTCCACGCCCGCCCACGCCGCCCACGCCCCCCCGTCTGGCGCTCAGCCACCACCACCGCGCCGTGTGGGGCGGGGTCTGCCGCGTCGTCGGCCCAGGCTCGGGCTTCATCCTGCGTGCTGCCCACCGTGCCCAAGTAGCGCATGTCCGCCCCCAGCACGCCGCCCCGGCGCACCAGCCCCGGCGCAGGCGTACCGGGGGTCAGGGCGTACCCGGCGCGGGTGATCTGCAACGGAATCCCGTCCTCCTGCAGCCGGTGGGCCAGCGTGTTCACGGTCACGCGGCCCAGCCCCAGCCGCCCGGCCAGCACCTCCCCGGACTGGGGGGTGTCGGTCAACAACGCAAGCAGGCGGTGGGGCATCTCGTTCAGTGTTCTACGGGTTCGGGTGAACGAAAAGCAAGGGGGGGCCGCAGGCCCGGTTCCCCGACACCGCGCCCGACCTCCCAATTTCACCCGCAGCAGCTTTGCTAGACTGCCAGTATGACGATGGTGCGGCAGACCAAGCAGCGGGCAGCGGTGATCGAGGTGCTGCGGGCGGCGCGGTCCCACCCGGACGCCGCCTGGATTCATGCCCAGGTGCGCCAGAACCTGCCCAGCGTGAGCCTGGGCACGGTGTACCGCACGCTGGACGCCCTGGTCGAGGGCGGCGTGGTGGTCACGCTGGAACGCGCCGGGCAGGCCACCCGCTACGACTACAAGCGTGCGGGCGAGGACCACCACCACGCGGTCTGCCGGGGCTGCGGCGCGATCTTCGATGTGGACGCCGGCGAACTGCCGCCCCTGTCCGCCGCCGCGTTGCCCGCCGGGTTTCAGGTCACGGACGTGCGGCTGGAATTCATCGGCGTGTGTCCGGACTGCCAGCCCGAAAAGACCGGTTGAAACAGCCCGGCTGCATTCAGGCCCGACTGTTTTGGACCCGTTCCCGAACAGCCTGATTCGCCACAGACGGGCGCGTAAGCTGGAGCATGTTTGAACTGCTGGCCCTCCTGGCCCTGATCCTGTCGTTCGCGGCCCTGTCCCGCGCGAGCAAGGCGCAGCAGCAGGCGCGTGGGCTGGCCCAGCGCCTGGAAGTGCTGGAAACTGAGTTGCGGGCTTCACGCCTGCGGCAACTGGAGGTGGACCCACCGCGCCTGACCGAAATGGACGGGGCGCTCCCCGAAGTTCAGACGCCACCCGGCAGCTCTGCGCCGCCCACCTGGCCGGAGGATCACCCCGCGGCCCCACCCGTTGCGCCTCCCCCAGCGCCGCCCAGACCGCGCGGGCCGTCGCTGTGGGGGCCGCAATTCAGCCGGGCGCGCATCAGTCTAATCGGCGGGGTGCTGGTGCTGGGCGGGCTGGCCTTTACCCTGCGGGCGCTGGGCGCTCCGGCATGGACTCTATTGGTGGCCGTGTTCGCCTTCGGCGGGCTGCTGTATTTCAACGCGCGGCGGGTGCCGTGGCCGGTGTCGGGGGCGCTGCGCGGGCTGGGGTACGGCGTGGCGGCGCTGGGCGTGGGCAGCCTGTCCCAGCGGCTGCCGGAAGCATGGGGGCCGGGGGCGGTGATGGTGGGCCTGCTGGCCCTGAGCGCGGCGCTGCTGGGCGACGGCCTGCGCCGCCGCGAACCCCTGCTGGGCGCGCTGGCGGTGGGCGGGGCCGCCCTGAGCACCTGGATGCTCACCGACGATCTGGGCCGCTGGTCCATCCCGGCGGCGGGCGCGGCGCTGCTGCTGGCGGCGGTGGCCGTGTGGCAGGGCCGTGCCGCGCAGGCCACCGCCCTTCCAGGCCCACAGGAGGAGGACCCGACAGGCCCGGACGCCCCCACCTCCCGCCAAGCGGCGCTGGCGCTGACCCTGGGCGCGGCGGGCACCGTGCCGCTGGGCTGGTTCGTGGCCTCGGCCAGCCATTCGGGCCTTGACCTGTGGTCCGGGGTGCAGGAAACGGCGCGGTCCACCCTGCAACTGGGCAGCGGACCCCTGGCCCTGCTGCCCTGGCTGGCCTTCAGCCTGCTGGCCCTGTCCGTCCCGCTGGCGCTGCTGACGCGGCTGCGGCCGGAGCCGGAGTCAGGCGAAGGCCACCCGGACCGCGCCGACCGCGTGACCCTGAGCGCGGCCTGGGCCGTCCTGACCCCGCAGGCGCTGGTGGCGACGGCGGTGGCTGCGGCGCTGAACAGCGGCGGACCGCAGGCGGGCGCGTTGGGGGCGGCCCTGATCATCTTGGGCGCATTGGTGGTCACGGCTCGGCTGGCCTGGGCGCGCCGACACGCGCAGGAGGCGCCGCTCGCAAACACCCTGGCCGGCAGCCTGACGGCGGGGGCAGCGGGCGTGGCCGGGGCGCTGGCCCTGAGCGTGCTGGGACCGCGCACCGAAGCCCTGGCACTGGCCGGGGTGGCCACGGTCCTGCTGCTGGTGGGCCTGTACGGGCACAGCCGGTTCTGGCTGCGGGTGGGCGCGGTGGGTCTGGCCATCACAGCGCTGTGGGGCGTGTGGATCACGGCTGGCCTCGCGCTGGGGGCCATCCCGCTGCTGGCCGCGCCGGATGACTTGCGCGCGGCGCTGCTGGGGGCCGCGCCCGCCGCGCTGGGCCTGCTGGCCGCGTGGCGCCTGGGCCAGGGCGGCTGGGCCACCGCGCCGCGCCGTTCCAGAGCACTCAACGGCGCGGCGCAGGAAAAGGGACAACCCACCTCCCAGCCTGTTTCCCCGCCACCGCCCGCCATTCGCTGGACCCCCACGCTGCTGGCGGGCCTGTGCAGCGGCGTGCTGGCCGTGGCGCTGCTGGCGGCCGGATCGGCGGTGCTGGCGGGCGGAGTGCTGCTGGCGGCGGCGCTGCTGTGGACGCGCAGGGCAGACGGCGCAGGCGGCACGGTTCCCTTCTGGGCGGCCACGCCCCTGCTGACGCTGGGCAGCCTGCTGCTGGTCTTCAACGTGGACGGCGCCCAGCGGCCTGGATGGCTGGGCCTGGGCGTCGCGGCAGCGCTGATCGCAGGCACGGCGCTGCTGCGGGCCACGCCGCGCACCTTCGCCTCGGCCTCGCCGCGCCTGCTGGCCGAGGGCACCGCCCTGACCGTGCTGGCCCTGGCCCTGGCCCGCGCCGCGCAGGAATGGTGGCCCGCGCTGGGTCTGCCGGGCGCGCTGGCGCTGCTGGCCCTGCTGACCGCGCCCCTGAGACTGACCCTGAGCTGGACCCGCATGGACACCCTGCTTGGTCTGGGCGGCCTGATCCTGCTGAATCTGACTCTAGCGGGCTGGCCGGGCGCCGACGCAGCGGCACAGGACCGTGCCCAGGTGACGGCGCTGGGCAGTGCGGCGCTGGCCGCTGTGTGGGGGCTGACCCGCACGGAAAGCGGCCTGGGGGTGCTGGGCAGACTGACCCGACCCATCGGCGGGCTGCCCCCAGACGCCAGGGCACACTGGCCGGTCACCCAGACCCTGTGGCTGGGCGGCTGGACGCTGCTGGTCCCGCTGGCCGTGGGCGTTCGCCTCAGCGCGCAGGCGGCGGACCTGCGGACCTGGCTGGTGGCCTCCAGCCTGGCGCTGCTGGCGGTGGGTCTGGCCGCCGCCATCCGGGCACACCGGGCGGGCGGGGCGGGGGCCAGAGCGTCCTGGGCCGCTGGGCTGGCCCTGATCGCTGGGGCGGGCGTCAAGGGTGCGCTGCTGGACGCCGCCTTCTTTCCCAATGCCTCGGCGGGCCTGGGGGTTGCCGTGCTGGTCACCGGCCTGAGCGTGCTGGCGGTGGCGATCCTGGCCCCCCGTCCGGCCGCCCCTGCCCCTGCCGGCCCTTGACCACAGGTGACCCTGACCGCCAATGCTCTAGCCTGAGGGCATGACTGCTGCCAACACGAAGACCCTGAACGTCACCTGGCTGGGCGAGCAGCGCTACCTGGGCGTCAGCGCCAGCGGCCACCAGCTCTTGATCGACAACAGCGCCACCAAAATCGGCGTTTCCCCGATGGAAGCGCTGCTGGGCGCCCTGGCCACCTGCACCGCCTACGACGTGGTGGAGGTGATGAAAAAACGCCGCACCCCGCTGGCCAGTTACCGCATTGAGGTCGAGGGCCAGCGGGCCGACACGGACCCCAAACGCTACACCCACATCACCGTGCGGCACATCGCGTCCGGCGAGGGCGTGACCGCCGAGGCGCTGGACCGCGCCGCGCACCTCAGTCACGAGAAGTACTGCTCGGTGGCCGCCAGCCTGAACAGCGAGATCACGGTGGAGACGAGGGTCGAGCAGGGCTGAGCTGCCGGTGGTTTAACCCTCTTCTCTTCCCAACAAGCGCCGCAGATGCTCCAGATGCGCGCCGTGCCATTCGGCCTTGTCCTCCACGGCAGGCTGGATGCCGTCCACGTAACCCAGCGCCCGGAACAGTTCGCCCACCAGCCGGGCGTCCTCGAAAAGGGCACGGAGTTCAGTGGGCGGGGCAAAGTCGGTCCAGGCCTGCAGGTAGGTGTCCCTCGCGTCGGCCACCAGGGCGCGCTGATCCCCGTCGAGGGCGTCCAGCGCCTCGAATCCCAGAAAATAGGCCGGGTGGGCGTCCAGAAACGGATGGGTCAGGCACACGTCGGACCAGTCGAGAAAGGTGAAGCGGCCGCCGCGTTCCACCACGTTCCCGCCGTGCAGGTCACCGTGCCCCAGCGTGCGCGGCAGCGGGCTGGCACTCAGGCGACGCAGGGCGGCTTCCAATGCTGAACGGTGGGCACGGAGCCGCGCGGCTTCTTCAGCCGTGAAGCCGCCCTGCTGATCCGTCAGCAACACCCCGTCCGAGAGCAGGCGGTCCAGCCACGACAGCACGTATTCCGGCCCCCGGTCCCGCAGCGCCCAGTGGCCCAGCAGCGGCACGCTGGCCCGCTGAAGGTGCGCAAGCTGCCGCATCAGCGCGTTCAGGTCCGGCACGCCGCATTCCTTGCCCGCGTCGGCCAGCAGCAGGAAGCCGAGTTCTGTGTCGGCAGCCAGCACGGGCGGCGCGGCACCGGGCAATTCACGCGATAGCAGCGGCGTGACCTCCACCTCGCGGCGGAAGAAGTCGGACACGCCCTTGAAATACACCCGCCCGCCGGAGGTCTCCACCCGCCACAGCACGCTGATCTGCCAGTGCTTCAGGACGGTGGGCGGCCCCCGGCGCACCCAGCCCTGCTCGGTCAGTTCGGCGTCCAGCCACGCCAGGGCGTCGGCGTGCCAGCCCGCGTGCATCCACGGCACGTTGCCCGGCGGGGTACGGGCACTTTCAAACCATTCGCGCGCCCGCTCCGGCCATTCGGAGGCGGGCTGCCAGTCCAGGTCCAGCCCCGGCGCTGCCTCCAGATGCCACACCGACTCGGCGCGGCGCACCCCGCCCACCTCGCCGGAAAACCTGAACTGCAGGCGCCGCAGCAGGACGCTCCCTTCCCCGGCCGCTTCCAGCACGTTCGCGCCGAAATAGGAGGTCTGGTCGGTGGTCAGGGTGCGCAGGGCCGCCTTCCCGCCGCGCGTGAACAGCAGGTGCAGCGTGGTTTCACGGCGCGGGAGGGACATGGGATCAGCCTTCCACACGCCCCAGGGGCCGCGCATCCGCAGATTGGCGCAGTTGGGCGCGGCACAATAGAGGCATGACCGATCCCGAACGTGAACTGAACTTCGCCCGCGAGATCATCGGCGCGCGCAGCTACCGCGACGTGCCCGCAGGCGAGGTGCTGGCCGAGGCCGAACGCCTGCTGAACGGCTGGATGGCCGGCGACTACCGCATGGAGCGGCCCAAGCTGTATGACCACTACGCCCTGCTGCTGCTGGCGCTGCTCCAGAAGAACCGGGAGCTGGAAGCGCGCGTCGAGGCGCTGGAAGCCCACGGTGGCTGACCTCATGCCCCGCGTCAAGATCTGCGGCACCACCTCCGTCCACGACGCGGTGCAGGCGGCGCAGGCGGGCGCAGACGCCCTGGGGTTCATCTTCGCGCCGGTCAGCAAACGGCTGGTTTCTGCCTCTGTGGCGCGCGAGGCGGGCCTGAGCGTGGGGCCGGCGGTGGCGCGGGTGGGCGTCTTTCTGGATCAGGGACTCGACGAGGTGCTGCGGCTCTCGGAGGCAGCGCGGGTGTCGGCGGTGCAGTTGCACGGCCCACTGTCTGAGGGCTTCGTGCGCGCGGTGACCGCGTTCTACCCGGTGCTGCGCGTCCTCCGCCCCGCCGATCTGGTCACCGAAGGCAAGCTCTGGCAGGACGTGCCCGGCGTCACCCTGATGCTGGACGCGCCGCAGCCGGGCGGCGGCGTGCCACTGGACTGGGAGAGCCTGCGGGCCACTTTCCCCCCCGGCACGTGGCTGGCCGGAGGGCTGGGGCCGTGGAACGTCGCCGAGGCGATCCGGGTGCTGCGGCCTGCCGGGGTGGACGCCGTGAGCCACCTGGAAGCCCGTCCTGGCGTGAAGGATTCGTCGAAAGTGGCCGCCTTCGTGAGGGCTGCACGGGCCACCACCCCCTGAGTTATCCACAGTGAAACGGGAGCCTGTGGATAACTTCAGACGTCGTGAAACGTCAGGCAAAGAGGCCAGTAAACTTGTCCAGGCCGTATAAACCGCAGATTTGGAGGCCGTGAAGCGCTCAGGTTATCCACAGTCTGTCCACAGCCCCTGTGGATAACTTTGTGGATAACTTTCAGTCTGGCGAGCGTGGCGCCCGAGATTGTCCGTCATCAACGGAATCCAGGCCGAACCACCCGGCGATGGTCTGGCCCGCCTCCACCACAGTCGTCGCCGCGCCCAATTCCACCCCCACTCCGGCGAACGGCACGCGGGCCACGGTATGGGCCTTGGTGTTCAGGTTCTCCAGATTGCCGTGATCGCTGCCGATCACCACCCGCGCCCCCGCGTTCAGCACCCCGGTCAGCAGGGCGTCCACCCGCGCCAGATAGGCGAAGGCCGCGTCTTGCGCCTCTGGGGACGGCCCTTCCGGGCGGCCCAGATGGCCCAGCAGGTCACCGAACCACAGGTCGGCCACGATCAGATCGTGTTCATGGGCGGCCAGCGCCAGCCGCTGCCCCAGCTGCGAAACCTCGGCCAGACTCTGAAGGGCGGCGAATGGCGCGCGGTAATTCAATCCCAGCGTCGCGCCCAGCGGCGGCACGCCCGGCGGATTCAGGGGCAGCCCCGCCGCCGTGAACGAGAAGGGAAAACAGCCCATGCGGGGGCGGCGGGCCTGGGCCTCCAGGTACTGCGGGACGTAGTGATTGGCCAGCGCTGGGCGCAGTCCAGCTTCGGCCAGCCGCGTGGACAGGCTGGCCCGCCTCAGCAGCCGTTGCAGCGTCGGCCCCGGATGCGGCCCGAAGTGCTCGCCCATGTACCTCACGGCGTCGGTGCCGGTCAGCCAGCAGGTCTGCCCGGTGCCGGACTGGGGCAGGCCCGGCACGCCCAGCGTGGCGTCCAGCGCGAGGCCAGCGTCGATCAGGGGGCGCAGGGTGAGCAAGTCCTGCTCCCACACGCTGCCGGGCGGCGCGTCACTGGGGTGACCCACGCCGTCCAGGGCCAGCCAGACCACACCGCTCAACGGAACCTCATGCGGGTCAGCTTACGGCGAGAATAGAGCACTCTATCTGCAGCTCTTCTGCTGGACACAGGCGAACACGCGTTAATATTGACTGATGTGCAGCAGGAACAGCAGAAAAGGCTCTGGCGCATAGGCGTGTCCGGGAGGAGCATAGACGAATGGCAAATCTCGATGGTCTGAGTTTTATGGACGGTTTTCTGATGGCCCGCACCGTGCTGGGCGACTCGCGGCAGGCCGCGCTAGCCAGCTGGGACGCGCGGCTGGGCGAGATGTTCACGGGATTAAAAGACGAGTACGCGCGCCGCAAGCTTGGCTTTGCCACCGAGATCGCCTACACCGAGGACTTCGTCAAGACCATGCCGGAGCTGGACAGCTGGTTCGCTGGCATGGCCTTCGTCTTCCTCTCGGACGAGGCGTACCAACGCCGTCTGGAAGCGCTGGAGGACACCGAAGTCGGGAAGATGGGCTGGCACTTCCAGGCTATTTTCCAGAGTTTTATGGTGGCCGGGCCCATTGCCAGGGGCCGCCCACCCAGGCCGGAAGACCAGCTCCTTTTGCCGGATTTGAAACGGGCCCTGGAAAAGTTCCGATCAGAATTGCGGCGCTACGGCCTGCGCAAGCGGCTGGACTACGTGGGCAGCATTCTGGGCTTGTTGCAGGGTGTGGCACAGGCGCCACTGCCGGAGCAACCCGGCGGCTGATCGGGGCTGGCCCCTTCCCGCCCGAAAGCCACCCCAGGCGGGGCAACTGTGCCAACATGCCCTTCGCAGCCTGTATCCATGACCGATTCCCCCGTTCTTTCCCTGCCCTCCCCCGCCCTGATCGCGGTGATCGGTGCGCCCGGCGCGGGCCGCAGCACCTTCGCGGCGCGGCATTTCGGGGCGCATGAAGTGGTCACGGACTTCCAGGCCCTGACCCACCGACTGGAACGCGGTGGGCTGACCGTAATCGACGCCGCGCTGACCCGCCCGGACGAGCGGCGGCAGGTACTGGCGGCAGCCCGCGCCCATGACCTGCCCGCCGCCGCCATCGTCCTCGACCTGCCCCGGCCAGTGCTGGAAGCCCGCGCCGCGCGGTTGGGCCGTGATGCGGCCTCTATTCTGCCCGCATTCGCCGAACTGCGGCGCACGCTGGGCGGCCTGCAGAAGGAGGGGTTCCGGCCGGTCTACGTCCTGCGCTCGGCCGCCGAGATCGATGCCGCGCAGACCGTGCGCGTGCCGCTGCCGCCGGATCGGCGTGACCTGCGCGGCCCCTTCGATTTCATCGGCGACGTGCACGGCTGTCTGCCCGAACTGCTGGAGCTGCTCGGAAAGCTCGGCTACGTTGTGAATGGCTCAGAGGTCACAGCGCCCGCAGGCCGCACCGCCGTTTTTCTGGGCGATCTGACTGACCGGGGGCCGGACAGCGCGGGCGTGTTGCGGCTGGTGCTGGGCATGGTGGGGGCGGGCACGGCGCGGTGCGTGCCGGGCAACCACGACGAGAAGCTGGCCCGCGCCCTGGACGGCAAGGCGGTGAAGGTCATGCACGGGCTGGACGTGACCCTGGCGCAACTGGACGCGGCGGGCGAGGGATTCAAAGCCGAGGTTCGCGCCTTTCTCGGCAGCCTGCCCAGCCATCTGGTGCTGGACGCTGGGCGCGTGGTGGCCGCGCACGCCGGGTTGCCGGAGCGCTACCAGGGCCGCGTCTCCGGACGCGTTCGCAGTTTTGCCCTGTACGGCGACGTGGACGGCACCTACGACGAGCTGGGCCTGCCGGTGCGCCGCGACTGGGCGGCCGGGTACAGCGGGGAGGCCATCGTGGTCTACGGCCACACGCCCGTCGCCGCCCCGGTCTGGGTGGGCCGCACGGTGGACATCGACACCGGTTGCGCGTTCGGCGGGGCACTCACCGCGCTGCGCTACCCGGAACTGGAGCTTGTCAGCGTGGCCGCACGTCAGCAGTACGTCGCCCCGCCGCGCCCGTTGCCTTTGCTGGGGCCGGGGACAGGCACGCCGGAGCTGCGCCCAGATCTACCCAGCTAAACCACTCCAGGCACAAAGCGTTTCGTCCGTTTGCGATATGCGGCGTACTCCGGGAAGCGGGCCAGCAGCGCCGTTTCCTCGCGGCTGGCTTTGAAGTGGAACAAGGTGGCGAGGGCCGCCGTCCAGCCCAGCGCTCCCGGACTGCCCCTCAGAACGCCCCAGCCCAGGCCCAGCGCCACAAGGCCGCTGTAGATCGGGTGGCGAATGTGACCGTAAAGACCTGTCGTGACCAGTTGCGCCCCGTCCAGCGGCTCCGGCAGGGCGCTGAGGTTGCGGCCCAGACTGCGCCCGCCGCTCGCGACGATTGCGCCGCCCAGGGCCATCAGGCTCAGGCCAGCCGCTTTCTGTAAGATGCCGACGCTTTTACACTTTCGTCCCCTCAGCGCCACCAGCCCGATCAGCACGAACTGCGCGGCCACGAAAACGCCGCCCCGCTGGCGAAAGCGCTGGAGGCGACTGGGCAGGGTCATGCAGTCAGTTTAGCCTGGGGTGACTACGCCGTCGCGCACGCTCAGGCGGTGGTTTGCCAGCGCGGCCACCTCTGAATCGTGCGTGATCAGCACCACGCGGCGGCCCTCGGCGGCAGCCCCGGTCAGCAGGGACAGCACCAGTTCGCCGGTCTTGCTGTCCAGGTTGCCCGTCGGCTCGTCGGCCAGCAGAATGCCCGGATCGCGGGCCAGGGCGCGGGCGATGGCGACGCGCTGCGCCTCGCCGCCGGAAAGCTGGTTGGGCAGGTGCCCAGCGCGGTTCTCCAGGCCCACCAGCGCCAGCAGTTCCCGCGCCCGCGCCCGCCGTTCCCTGGGCGGCAACCCCGCCAGCGTCAAAGGAAACTCCACGTTCTCCTGCGCGCTCAGGATGCTGACCAGATTGTGGTTCTGGAACACGAACCCGTAGTGCGCCAGCCGGAAGTCGGCCCGCGCCGGTTCCGACAGGGCCGTCAGGTTCACGTCGCCCACCCGGACGTGCCCGGTGCTGGGCGTGTCGAAGCCCGCCAGCAGGTTCAGCAGGGTGCTCTTGCCGCTGCCCGACGGCCCCACCACCGCCGTCATACCGGGGGGAAAGGTGTGCGTGAAGGAGGCCAGCGCCTGCACCTGCCCCTCGCCGCTAGGATAAATGCGCGACAGATTTTCGACGTGCAGGGGCGGCGTAGTGGAGACCGGGGACTCGGCTGTTCGTGCGGTTACGGCGGTCATTACACCCTCCCCAGCGCTTCGGTGATGTTCAGGCGGCTGGCGGTGCGGGCGGGCAGCAACCCCGAAACCAGCCCCAGAAACAGGCTGATGCCCAGCGCCAGCCCCACCAGCCGGGGCGTCAGCGCGGCGGCGTCGATGCCGGCCAGATCCTGGGTGTACAGGTTGACGCCCCAGATGCCCACCAGCCCCACCACGACGCCACCCACACCGCCCACCAAGGAGAGCAGCAGCGACTCGCTCAGCACCAGCGCCCGCACGAAGCCGGGCCGCGCCCCGATGGCCCGCAGCGTGCCGAATTCACGGGTGCGCTCGAAGACGCCCATCATCACCGTGTTCGCCACGGCCAGCCCGCCCACGATCAGCGAGATCAGCGAGATGCCGAATCTGACCGCATCGCTGATCTTCAGCGCCCGCTCCACGAAGCTCAGGAAGTCCGACTGGGTGGAGGCTTCCAGATCAAGTTTGTCCGACAGCGCCGTCGCCACCTCGCGCGCCTGCCGGGGATTGTCCAGCTTGACGGCCACCAGCGAGACGCGGCCCTCGGCGCCCTCAGCCTTTTGCAGGGTGCTCAGCGGCAGGAAGATGAAGTTGTCCACCAGCCCGGATTCGGGGGCCAGCACGCCCACCACCTCCGCCCGGTTGCGGCGGTTGAGGTTGAGGGTGCTGCCCACCTTCAGGTTCAGGTTCTGCGCGGCCTTGGCGCCCACCACGGCCACCCCTTTGCCCTCGTCGGCGGCAGCAAAGGCGCGGCCCTGCGCCGTGACCGAATTGGGAAACACGGCGGTCACGCCCTGCGTGGCGGGCAAGCCGTACAGCACGACGCTCTGCGAAACGTCCAGGCTGCCGCGCACGGTCATGACCACCGGGGTCACAGTTTTAATGCCCAGTTCCGGGGCCAGCGCCTGGATGTCGCCCACCGCCTTATCGGGCAGATTGGGCTGCGGCGCGAAGCCCTGCGTGAAGCCGCTCAGGCTCACCTGAATGTCCGGGCCGATGCCGCCGAGCTGTTCCACGAACACCTTGCGGATGCCCTCGCCCAGCGACAGGAAAATGACCATGCTCGCCACCGCCACCGTGATGCCCAGCGCGGTCAGGCCCGTCCGCACCCGCCGCCGCGTCAGCCCGCGCCAGGCCAGTCCCCAGAGATCCGTCCATTTCATCCTGCCCAAGGTACGCCGGGCGGCCCGCATCTGGGGGCGGGGATGTTACAGAGGTGGCCCCTCTCCCAGCCCACCCCTTTCCCAGCCCGCCCCTCTCATCCCCGCCCGCTACCCTGCGCCCATGTTTCGTCCTGCCCTCCTCCTTTCCCTGCTGCTCGCCGCCCAGGCCGGGGCACAGACCCTGCTGCCGCTGGACTCGCGGCCCGCGACACGCGTGCTGCCCGCTCTAATCGCCGGGCTGGCGGGCAGCACACCCCACGTCCCCCCTGCCCTGCTGCTGGGAAATGCCGCGCAGGAGGCCAACCCGGCGCTGCTGGCGGCGTGGCTGAACACCCAGCCCACGGACGGCCCGCTGATCGCCGCGCTGGACGCCCTGGCCTACGGCGGACTGGTGCAGTCGCGCAGCAGTCCACTGACGGCCGAGGGGGCGCTGGCCCGGCTGGAGCCGCTGCGCGAGTGGCACGCGCGCACCGGGCAGCCGGTGTACGCCTTCATCACCCTGCCGCGCGAGCCGGACGCCACCAACCGGGCGCGCAATCTGGAGGTGGTGCGGGCCATGCTGGACTGGGCCGCGTCCGGCGTGCTGGCGCAGTTCGACATCACCTGGGACGACGCCCTGCCCGGCAGCCCAGCCCCGGCGGAAGGGGCGGCGCTGGCAAAAGAGGCCGCAGACCGAGGCCTGACCAACGTGCGCGTCTCCCCCGGCGCGGACGAGGTGCTGTCCATGCTGGCGGCCCGCGCCCTGGCCCCGCAGCCCAAGACGGTGCGGGTGGAATACAGCGACCCGGCGGCGGCGCAGAAGGTGATCCGGTACGAGGGCATTCCGCTGACGCAGAGTGCGGCCAACCACGCGGCGGGCAGCGGCTTCACGGTCACGGAGACGGCAGACGCCGATCTGACCCTGTACGTGTTCAACGGCGGCGATCCGCGCAAGGCCGCCCTGCGTGTCAGCGCCCTGCTGCGGCGCGGGCCGGTGGCGGTGGCGGACGTGGAGAAGGTCAACCTGGGCAACTCGCGGCTGTGGGCCGATCTGACCACGCTGCGCCAGCACGCCAACCTGCGCTCTCTTGCGGCCTGGGGCACGCCCGGCAACAACCTGGGCGCGGCGCTGGCCCACGCCAAACTGAGCCTGAACGGGGCCGATCCGCTGCGGCAGGACGCGCTGCTGGCGCGCGAATACGCCAACGACGTGATCTACAGCACCGAGTTGCGGGCCGCCCTGAGAAAAGCCGTGCCGGAAAAGGAGCTGGACACGCCGCAGGGGCAGGCCGCACTGCTCCGGCTGGCGCAGAACTATTTCCCGCTGCGGATTGGCAACGAATACGCGCTGGCGGACGCTGGCCTGCCGTGGGGCCGCTCGTTCGAATGGGACTTCGAGTTGGAGCCGCGCTGAGCCGTGTGCAGTTTCAGGGAACGACAACTCCGGCGCAGACCCTAGACGTACAGATCGGCGCGGCTCAGCGGCACATGCGCCCGGCGGTCCTCATCGGGTTTGGCCAGCAGGCTCTGGAAAATCAGGAGGTTGCCGCGCTCGAAAGCGGGCACGCAGGCGTTCAGGTACAGGCGCCACAGCCGGAAGCGCTGCTCACCGAGGGTTTCACGGGCTTCCTCGCCGTGCGCCTCCAGATTGTCCGCCCAGTGCCGCAGCGTCAGGGCGTAGTGTTCGCGCAGGTTTTCCACGTCGCGCACCTCGAAGCCCGCCTCGGAGGCGCGCTGCAGGGTCTCAAAGATCGGCTGCAGCTCGCCGTCGGGAAAGACATACTTGCCCGCGAAGTTGCCGCCCTCCACCCACTGCGGCAGTTTGCGCGGCTGCGGCGGGCTGGCAATTGCGTGGTTCATCATCAGCCCGCCGGGCTTGAGGGCGCGGTAGGCCGTCTCGAAGTACGCGGCGAGGTTCCGGCTGCCCACATGCTCGGCCATGCCGATGCTGCTGATCTTGTCGAACTGGCCCTCCCCACCCGCCAGCACGTCGCGGTAATCGCGCAGTTCCAGCGTGACCCGGTCTTCCAGGCCCGCCGCCCGCACGCGTGCCTGCCCCTCGTGGAGTTGCGCCTCGCTCAGGGTCACGCCCAGCACCCGCACCCCGTAGTGCTGCGCGGCGTAGATGGCCATGCCGCCCCAGCCACAGCCGATGTCCAGCAGCCGCTCGCCCGCTTGCAGCCGCAGCTTGCGGCAGATGTGTTCCAGCTTGGCGGCCTGCGCCTCGTCCAGCGTTTCGGTGCCGGTGGGAAAGTAACCGCAGGAGTAGACCATCCGGCGGTCCAGCCACAGTTTGTAAAAGTCGTTCGAGACGTCGTAGTGGTACTGCACCGCCTGCTGATCGCGTCCCCGGCTGTGAGACGGCCCCTCCAGTTTGGCGGTGATGGCCAGCGGCTCGGGCGAACCCTCACGGGTGCGGCGCAGCGCGGGCAGCAGCGCCAGCAGCCGCAGCAGCGTGGTGGGCGTCAGCTCCAGATCGTCCCCGATGCTGGTCACGGCGCTCACCTCGCCCTCGATGTCGTAATCGCCGCGCAGGTAAGCCTCGCCCATCTGGATATCCAGCGGAAAGCGCAACATGCGGTCCAGGGCGTATTCGCTGTTCAGCACCAGCGTGGCGCGGGCTGGTTGCCGGGGGGCCTTCAGCAGCGTGCCGTCCCACAGCCGCACGTCGAAGGCGCGCCGCTCCGGCAGCATCACCTGCATGATCCGCAGCGCCGTTTCGCGCTTCTGCGCCGGCGACGGCGGGGCACGCAGCGCCTGACGGGCGGCCAGCCCCGCCCCTAGCCCAGCAGCGACCAGCAGAGCGGGGGCAGTCCTTCGGGAAGAGGTGGAGTGTGAAGCCGAACGCGGTGAGGCGGTCATGAGCTACGGTAGGCCTGAAATTGTGAAAAAGGATAAGAATGAGAGGGACTGCAGTTGAGCGCGCCTTGAACTGTTTCCAGATGGAAGGAAATGGATAGCGCTCGAACTTTATTGTCATTAACATGCGGAGCGTATTTTGACGCCCGGCCAGAGACAAAAATCCCCGCCACAGTCGACGGGGATTCTGCGGATGTCATACGGACTCCGATTGAAAGGTGTTGAAAACACCTGGAAATCCGAGCGAAGCGCGAATGAGGAAAACGGGTTCCGGACGTGGAGTGTAGAGATCGGAGCTGTCCCGATGTCTACACGAAACAAACGGAATCCGTATCAGGTGAGCTTCAGCGTCCGCTGGCCAGCAGCCGAATGCCGTTCTGAGTGACAAATTTCGCAATCAGGCGATCCTCGACAGTGCGGGTGTTGACAGCCGTATCGGTGCTGCTGGCTTTGACGGTCACGCTTAGCAGCTTGCCGCCGATGGGACGGCTCTCCCACTGGACATTCACGGTGTTCTGTGTGGGCGGCCTGCTGGCCTGCCAATCGACCTTGACGTGCATAGGGCGATCCTGAGCGCTGAGACGCTGCATGCTCTCTGCACCGTTTGGAAAAGAGAAGTTGCTGTATCCCGCAGGAAGTCCCAGCTCGTCCGCCTGATTCTTGAGCAGCAGGACAGAGATTACGACGAATCCTGTGACGCCCGCCGACTGCTCATCCCCCAGGGTGTTAGGCATCGGGCTGGGAGAAGTGGCTTCCACGATGATTTCGTTGGGGCCGGGTTTGGGACCAGTATAGGCAGGCGCACATGCCGCGAGAAGGACGGGCGCAAAGAGCAGCAGTTTTTTCACGTTCAGGACGATAGTGGCTCAACCCTGACAGAATCACGACAACAGGAAACCCCCGCCCACCGGACGAGGGTTTCCCTGTTCAGCCTGGGTTATAGCGAGATCAGGAAGGGATCTTCCAGCGCCTCGGCAATGAAGCGCACGAAGCGGGCCGCGTCCGCGCCGTCGATCAGGCGGTGATCGTAGGTCAGCGAGAGGGGCAGCATGTTGCGCGGCTCGAACTCGCCCTTCTCCTTGTTCCACACCGGTTCCATACCGCCGCGCGAGACGCCCAGGATGGCGACTTCGGGGCTGTTGACGATGGGGGTAAAGGCGTGGCCGCCGATGCCGCCCAGATTGGAGATGGTGAACGTCGCCCCCGACATCTCGTCGGGCTTGAGCTTGCGCTCGCGCGCCCGGCCCGCCAGTTCGGACAGTTCCAGCACCAGTTCGGTGATGCTCTTGCGGTCGGCGTCCTTGACCACCGGCACCAGCAGGCCCACCGGGGTGTCCACCGCCACGCCGATGTTCACGTAGTCCTTGAACACCACCTGCTCGGCAGCCAGATCCAGGCTCGCCCCGAATTTGGGGAACTGGCGCAGGGCGTTCGCCACCACCTTCATCAGGATGTGGGTCATGGTCAGCTTGCCGCCGGCCTTCTCCACACGTGCGCCGAAGCGCTTGCGGGTCTCCTCCATCGCGGTCACGTCGGCCTTGTCGAAGTGCGTGACCATCGGAATGGTCGTCCACGAGGCGGTCATGGAGCGCACGGTGGCCTTGCGGATGCCGGACATGTCCTCGCGCTTGACCGTGCCCCACTTCTCGAAATTGGGCAGCGGGGCGGCCGGGGTTGATGGTTGATGGGGGACGGTTGATGGTTGGGCGGCGGCGGCAGGCGGCACGCTGGGCGTTCCGGCGCTACGCCTGACATCCTCCTCGCTGATGCGCCCGGCGATGCCGGTGCCGTGGACGTCGTGGATGTCCACGCCGATCTCGCGGGCCATGCGGCGCACGCTGGGGGCGGCGGGAATCACGGTGCGCCCGTCGTAGGTCTGGGTGTTGTAGGGCCGCTGCGCGCCGGGGGCCTGCGTGCCCGCCGACGCCGCTGCGGGGGTCTTGTCGTGATTGCCGGAAGCGGCGGGGGCCGCGGTCTGACCACCCTGCGGCGCGGCCTGCTCCTTCTGCGCTTCCTGCTGGGCCTGCGCCACCCGGTTGGCCGTGCCCGCGTCTGGGGCCGTGGCGCTGGATTCCACGGTGGCCGCCCCATCGCCGCCGCCCTGCGAAGCCGGAGCCTGGGCGCCACCCGCCCCACCCGACAGCGTCAGGATGGTGCCGCCCACATTGACGGTGTCGCCCACCGCCACGCCGATGTTCTCCACCGTGCCGCCCGCGCTGGACGGGACTTCAATGACGGCCTTGTCGGTCTCGATCTCGATCACCGGATCGCCCTCTTTGACCGTGTCGCCTACGTTGACCAGCACGGTGACGACGGTGCCCTTCTCGATGTTGTCGCCCACGTCGGGAAGTTTGACCTCGGTGCGGCCGCCGCCCGACTGGGCCGGGGCGGAGGCGGGCGCGGCCTGGGCCTTCTGAGATTCCTGCTGGGCCTGGGCCACGCGGTTGGCCGTGCCTGGGTCAGCGGCGGTGGCGCTGGATTCCACGTTCGCGGCCTGATCGCCGCCGCCCTGTGCGGCTGGGGCTGGGGCCGAGGCTGCTGAGTCGCCCGCCGCCGTGCCGCCCGATAGCGTCAGGATCACGCCGCCCACGTTCACGGTGTCGCCCACGTTGACCGACACGGCCTCCACGGTGCCGCCCTCGCTGGCCGGGACTTCAATCACGGCCTTATCGGTCTCGATCTCGATGATCGGATCGCCCTCGGCAATGGTGTCCCCGGCTTTGACCAGCACGGTGACGACGGTGCCCTTCTCGATGTTGTCCCCGACGTCGGGGAGTTTCAGTTCTGTCGCCATTTGGAGGCTCCTTGGTTTGTGGTTCTGATTTGAGTTCTGGGGCGCTGGGGTGGCAACCCCCTCTCCCACGTGGAGAGAGGAGGCAATGGGCGGCTCAGCGCAACACGGGGGCGTCGCGTTCCGGGTCAATGCCCAGATCGGCAATGGCCTTCGCCACCACGTCGCCCTTGACCTTGCCGTCGCGCTGGAGGGCGTACAGGGTGGCGACGACAACGTGCCTGGCGTCCACCTCGAAGAAGTCGCGCAGTTCGGCGCGGCCCTCGCTGCGGCCAAAGCCATCGGTGCCCAATGTCCACAGCTTGCGGTCGAGGTGGCCGTTCAGGCCGTCCGCGCCCAGCTTGACGTAGTCGCTCACCGAGATCAGGACGCCGGGGGCGTTCTCGGGGGTCAGTTGCTCGGCCACGTAGCTGACCCTGGGCGTCTCGGTGGGGTGCAGCATGTTGTGGCGCTGGGTCAGCAGGGCGTCCTGATGCAGTTCCTTGTAGCTGGTCACGCTCCACAGGTCTGCCGCCACGCCGTAATCGGCCAGCATCTCCACCGCCTTCTGCGCGGCGTCCATCGCGGGGCCGCTGGCGAGAATCTGGGCGCGCAGCTTGGCCTTTTTGTTGCCGCTGCGCTGGAACACGTACATGCCCCTCAGGATGCCGTCGTGGATTTCCTGATGGGTGCGCCCGTCGTCGGGCATGGCGGGCTGCACCTCGTTCTCGTTGTCCACCGTGATGTAGTAGAACTCGTTGATGCCCTCCACGTACATGCGCTGGATGCCCGCCTCGATGATCACCGCCAGCTCGTAGGCGAAGGCCGGATCGTAGGTCTTCATGTTGGGCACCACGTAGCCCTGGAGGTGGCTGTTGCCGTCTTGGTGCTGGAGTCCCTCGCCGTTCAGGGTGGTGCGCCCGGCGGTGGCGCCCAGCAGGAAGCCGCGCGCCATCTGGTCTGCGGCAGCCCACACCAGATCGCCGATGCGCTGCATGCCGAACATGGAGTAGAAGACGTAGAAGGGAATGGTAGGCACGCCGTGGTTGGCGTAGCTGGTGGCGGCGGCGATCCACGAGGACATCGCGCCGTCCTCGGTCAGGCCCTCTTCGAGCATCTGGCCGTCGATGCTTTCCTTGTAGACCATCAGACTGCCGCTATCGACGGGGGTGTAGGTCTGGCCGCGCGGGCTGTAGATGCCGATGCGCGGCACCAGCGCGTCCATGCCGAAGGTACGGGCCTCGTCGGGCACGATGGGCACGATGTACTTGCCGATTTCCTTGTCGCGCAGCAGCTTGCTCAGGATCGACACGGCGGCCATCGTGGTGGACACGGCGCGGCCCTTGCTGCCGCCCGCGAATTCCTCGTAGAACTCGCCGGTGGGCACGGTGGGGTGCGGGTACTCGACGTGGCGCGACGGCACCAGCCCGCCCAGCGCGGCGCGGCGCTCCAGCGCGTACTTCACTTCCGGGCTGTCGGGGCCGGGGTTGTAATAGTCCAGATGCTCCACCTGCTCGTCGGTCAGGGGCAGTTCCAGCAGGGTGCGCAGGGCCTTGAGGCTGTCCACGTCCAGCTTCTTGACGTTGTGGGCCACGTTGCGGGCCTGCGCCGATTCGCCCAGGCCGTAGCCCTTGACGGTGCGCGGAATGATGATGGTGGGGCTGCCCTTGTGCTCGGTGGCCGCCTTGTACGCGGCGTAGATCTTGTGGACGTCGTGGCCGCCCCGGTTCAGCAGTTCCAGATCGGCGTCGCTCCAGCCGTCGATCAGGCGCTTGAGTTCTGGGGTGTTGAAGAACTTCTCGCGCAGTTCCCGCCCGCCAAAGGCCGCGTAGCGCTGCGACTCGCCGTCTACCAGCAGCTCGAAGCGCTTGACGATCTCGCCGTTGTAGTCCTTCTGCAACAGCTCGTCCCACTTGCCGTCCCAGATCACCTTGATCACGTTCCAGCCGGCGCCCCGGAACAGCGCCTCGAACTCCTGAATGACCTTGGAGTTGGCGCGCACCGGGCCGTCCAGGCGTTGGAGGTTCGCGTTCAGCACAAAGATCAGGTTGTCCAGGTTCTCGTAGGCGGCAAAGCGGATCGCGCCGATGCTCTGCGGCTCGTCCATCTCGCCGTCGCCCAGGAAGGCCCACACGCGGGCGTCGCCCTTGGGCTTGAGGCCCCGGTTTTCCAGGTACTTGATGTAGCGCGCCTGGTAAATGGCCTGAATGGGGCCGAGGCCCATGCTGACGGTGGGAAATTCCCAGTAGTCGGGCATCAGCCAGGGGTGGGGGTAACTGGAGAGGCCGGGGCCGTCGGGGGACAGCTCGCGGCGGAAACGGTTCATGCGGTCTTCGCCCCAGCGCCCTTCCAGGAAACTGCGGGCGTAGATGCCGGGAGAGGAGTGGCCCTGGAAGAAGACCATGTCGCGGTCTGGCCCGGCTTCCGGCCCCCGGAAGAAGTGGTTGAAGCCCACCTCGTACAGCTCTGCCGCCGAGGCGTAGGTGGCAAGGTGGCCGCCGATGCCGTCGCTGGCCTTGTTGGCGCGCAGCACCATGATCACCGAGTTCCAGCGAATCGCGTTGCGGAACTTGCGCTCCAGTTCCTCGTTGCCGGGGTACTCGGGCTGGGCCTCCACGTCGATGGTATTGATGTACGGCGTGTTCTGCTTGAACTCGATGGGCGCGCCCTGAAAGTAGGCGTAGTGATCGAGTTCGAGCAGCAGTTCCGCCGCGCGGTTGTGGCCCGCGTCGGCCAGCACGTAGATCAGAGAGTCCAGCCACTCCTGCGTTTCCACGCTGTTGAGCGAATCGCGCTCGCTGGGAGGCAATGCGGCGCGCGGCGGGCGGTTGGGCGGCGGTTTTGTCATGCGGCCAGTCTAGGCCACCCCCTTCCACACTTCCAACAGGCGTTTGTCCATTCATTGACCACGCCGGGTGGTGAGTGCAGATGTACGGTTTCCTGGCCCCCGCCGCTGCCATACTGGGGGGCGTCAATGCAGAAAAACCCGGACAGCAGTTCCGGCGTCACCGCCCGCAAGGGCCAGACGCTGACGCGCACGCTGGAGGGCAGCACCTATAATCTGGTGATGGATTACGGCGCGGCAGACGGCTGGTATTTCCTGTCCCTGGCCGGGAAAGAATTGGGGGGAACGGCGGAGGGACGGGAGGGGTTGGCGAGGTTTGAATGGTGTAAGTGAGCTATATAGATTTATGTCGATACACGTATCGCATAAAAATCAGGGCTCGTCTCTTGGCTTTCGATTTAACTTCATTGAACTTTCTGGTTTCTATTTTTTTATTTGCCACGCCGCAGAGGATCCAAGGAGACCTGGTACACGCTCTATCCTCCCGGCATCTCTAAGACGGTAAAAGACATTTTTTACTGAGTTCTCAGATCTTATACCGGTCAAATCGCGTGCCTGAGCGTTCTTGATAGATTCGTTATTCTCTAAAAATTCAAGTATGGCTTGCTCGGGAGTAGCTAATGGCGCATGTGGTATTGTCACCATAACACTATTAGCCAATTCCTCGATAATAGGATCTTTTAATTTCCATTCCTTCATTTTTTGAAATGCTGTGTCTAACCCCTCACCCATATCTTTATTTGGCGGGTTTTTATATCTTGCTAATTGTCTCACTATTCTGGGATTACGCGAAAAACGCTGATCAAGAATATTTTCGACATTCACAAAACCTGGCAGCTTACCTGGGCTAATAATCTCTATTCTATCGTTAAATATTTTAACTTGCACATGATCAGATATTGAATAGTCTCTATGGATAATAGCATTTACTACTATTTCCCACACTGCTTCTTTCGGATAATCTACAGGTTTGAGACCATGCGTAGTCCATATCTGTATACCGCTTAAAACTTCCGCAATCTTATCAATTATTTTGTAAATAAGCTTATAACTACTGCCCTCTATTGTAAATATATCTTTCAAATGATCCCTCTCCGGATCATCTTCTCTAGTTTCATATCTTACAACTTTGACTGAGCAGAGCCGCGTCATGTAAGATGGCGGCTCATCAGCGAAAAGCAAAACAGAAGCTACGGTTGGAGAAAAATCATCTGATCGCAGAAGATTCTGATTCAAAAGATACTCAATACCATCAAGATTTGAGTTAATTTCGGCAAGCATTTCTGCAACAGCTTTACTTTCTGCAACAATTTCTGGCGGACAATTTGGTAGAATTTCATCTTCGAAGGTGGTGGCACCCTTAGAGTAACTAAGGGATATAATTCTTTGAATATCAGTGAGTTTTTGATTCTGCGCTGACTGTCTGACATAAACTTCCTGCGCAGAAGTTTTATGAACTGCATTACTTTTATCAATATTAATCATTAGAATAATACTTTCGTTAAAATCAGGACAGCAATAGAACTTAATGCGGAAAGGGATGGTAGGGGAAAGATGCGATAAAACTGCAATATGCGGATTGTAATCTTCAATATCTGAGAGACCTATCCAGCGCTTGTGAACATCAGGCTCTGTTTTGTCGTCTTGAATTCCAACAAATATTTCCCCGCCATCAGCATTAGCAAAAGCTACGGCGGTCTTCTCCAATGAAGCAGGTTTTATACGAGCCTCAGTAGCTGACAACTTCAGTTTCCGGCTGTCCCAGTGCGGGAAAAGGGCGTATCAAGACGTGGAGAATCTCGCCGATTCTCTCCGGGACCCACCGCAGCACATGGCGCAATTCTTCCGAGCCAT
>NZ_VDMO01000025.1 GCF_006335125.1 Deinococcus radiopugnans ATCC 19172 | reverse complement strand
GTAGCCTGTGAGGCGGCGGGTTTTGGTGGCTTCACACCTCAAAACACCGCCATTTCTCGTTTCTGTCGAGGGACAGACCGGAAGGTGACCTTCCCGCCGTCTGGGACGACTAAAAAATGAAGTTGTCGGCTACTGAGCTCTGATACGGATTCCGTTTGTAACGCGACAGACATCGGGACAGCTCCGATGTCCACGCTCCACGTCCAGAACCCGTTTTTCCCCTGCTCGCTTCGCTCGGATTTCCAGGTGTTTTTAATACCTTTCAATCGGAGTCCATATGATTGCCCAACTCAGCCCAGGATTTACCCCAGCTCAGCCGGAGCGAAATGGGATATCCGAGCACGTGATCTTGACGCCATGATGGCCATGTCTCTCCAGAAAATTCTGGAGACTGGACCGGGACAGCCCAAAGTCGCTCGTCGGCCCCACGATAACCTCCTCGATGGGCGCTCTGGACTGGCCGCTGGCCCTGATCACGATGTATGGCACGAGCATGATTTGATTTGTGCGTCTTTTGAGGAGACGACGCAAAAGGCCCTGATCTCCGCCCATTCCCGGAAAGAGCCATCTTTCATCCTGGCGAAAGCGCACTATCGTAGATCACCGGAACAAGGAAAGAGGTCAGGCCGAGTCCAGCGCCGTATCCCTGAAAATCCGTTCTCAGCGCGGTGACGTTGAACCTGACCGAAGTACCGTTGCCGGCGGAACCGCAGTCGCGCCACTGGCCGAGCTGATTGCCGTTCTCGGAGAAGCTGACGGTGTAACTCGGGCACATGATCGCGTTGACGTTCATTCCCGCCACCTGCTGGATGAACCCGATCAGATTGTCGGAAGGAAAGGCAGAAGACCTGATCTCGCCCGACATGGTCCCGAGCAGATCAAAGCCGTGAACGATCTCGTGCTTGTCGTTGAGGTGGTGGAATTCGTGGCCGAGATGCTGTTGGACTCGGCGGTGCCTTTGGATCCGCTCAGCGTGGTGTAGCGGTAGAGGCTCTGCACCGCAGCCGGAATGCCGGACATCTGTTCGATGCGAGGTTCTCTTTGGGCAGGACCGGCGGCGGGGTCCCGGACCCTACGGGAGTGTCGGGCTTCCGCCGGTTTCGGGGGGCGTCCGGCACCCTCGACAGCGCCTTGGGGAGGGCGGTTTGACGCACAAGAAGAGTTCGGTGAAGGCGCCGATCATGCCCCTCTATTGCGCTGATAGTGATATTTGCCAGGTTCCCCCGCCATCTGCCGGTCATCCACCCGCGCCGTTCACGCAGGATTCACATTCCCTCCCCGTGCGCTTCACGCACCTGAACCTACCTTCTATTTCAAAGCACTCAACCGCGCCGCGCCGCATGGCCCACCTTCTGCGACAGGAGAAACACCCATGGATGTCATCATTTATACCCCCGGCCCGCAGGCCCAGTCCACGCCCATGATCCAGACACCGTATGGCTATGGCCCCAGCTCCGGCCACCCCCACGGCGGCCCCGGCTTTCTGCTGCCGCTGCTGATCGTCGGCGGCTTCCTGTTCCTGAGGGCCGGGAACAAGCGCCGCCGCTGGGCCAGGCGGCAGATGCAGCGCCCCACCCCGGCAGGCGGCCCGGCAATTCCCGAACCGCACGAGGATGACTGGAATCTGCGCGAGGACCCGCACGACATGTTCCGCCAGACCCGCGAACAGTTTTTCAGCGACGGCGCACTGGGCATTGTCCGCGAACGCTACGCCAGAGGGGAAATCAACGCCGACGAATATGAGACGCTACGCCGCACGCTGAGCGGTGAGGGCGAACGGCAAGGGCCTGACCTGAGCAAACCGGACTCCGGGGATGACGGACTGAAGCTGTAACTCAGGGCCAGTGGCGGCGGGGAGAACACCCTTTCCCGCCGCCTTCGACTGCCCCGGCCCAACCTCCCCCTCAAGCCTCGCCTTCTTTCACCCAGAGGATCACCCATGTTTCTTGCCCTGCGCGAACTCCAGCACTACCGCTTCCGCTCCGCCCTGATCGGCGGCATCGTCGCCCTGATCGCCTTTATGGTCTTTATGCTCACCGGCCTGACCCGGGGGCTGGCCCAGGACAGCGCGGCCCTGATGATCAACACCCCCGCCAGGCACTTCGTCACCACCCGCGACGCGGCGGGCGTCTTTAACCGCTCCTTCCTCAGTCCAGATGATGTGGAGCGCATCACTGCCATCGGCGAAAGCGCCGTTACCCCACTGGCCCAGAGCTTTGCCAGCTTCAGCGGTGGGACTGAAGCCACCCAGCTCAGCGGCGTGCTGCTGGGCGTGGATCCGTCCGGCTTTATGGCCCCCAAGATCACCAGCGGCCAGGGCCTCGCGGCGGGCGTGAGCGGCGCTGTGGTGGACCACTCCCTTCAGGAAGACGGCGTGAACGAGGGCGACACCCTGACCCTCAAGCCCGGCGGCGAAACGCTCAAGGTACTGGGCTTCACCAACGCGGCCCGGCTCAACCATCAGCCGGTGGTGTTCGTGACGCTGGACCGCTGGCAGGCCCTCAACCCCCGCACGCGCGGCAGTGTGAGCGCCGTGGCGCTCAAGACCGACGCCGATGTGACCAGCCGGATCGCTGAACTGGATGGCCTCAGCGTCCTGACCCGTGCCCAGGCGCTGCAAGTGCTGCCCGGCTACAAGGAAGAACAGGGCAGCCTGACGATGATTCAGGTGTTCCTGGTGGTGGTGGCCGCCTTCGTGATGGCCGTGTTCTTCTACGTTCTGACCCTGCAAAAGACCCCACAGTTCGGGCTGCTCAAGGCCATCGGGGCCAGCACCCGCACCCTGGCGGGCAGTCTGGTCGCGCAGATGCTGTTCCTGACCGTCATCGCCGTGGCCGTCGCCGCCCTGGTCACCCTGGGCATCGTGACCCTGCTGCCCGCCGGCATTCCGTTCGCGCTGACGCTGCCCACGCTGCTCTCCGCTTCGGCGCTCTTGATCGTGGTGGCCGCCCTGAGCAGCCTGCTGAGCCTGCGCACCGTCGCCAGGGTAGATCCGCTGATCGCCATCGGCACCGTGACCTGACGTATGCAGGGGCCTGAGCCAGATAGTCCAGACCTGTTGACCAACCGTTTGCCCTTTTTCCCAACAAATTCAGGAGTACGCCATGACCCTTACCGCCCCCCGCCCGCAGACCGCCCCCGGCTCTCCGTCCAGTTCCGCCCTGCTCACCCCCACCCTCGTCCTTCAAGACGTCAGCAAGACCTACGGCGACGGCGACGGCACCATCACCGCCCTGCATCCAGCCACCCTGGTGGTGCAGCCCGGCGAACTGGTGGCCATCAACGGCCCCTCGGGCAGCGGTAAAAGCACCTTCCTGTCGATTGCCGGGGCGCTGCTGCGGCCCACAGGCGGGAAGGTCAGGATCGCCGGTCAGGATTTGACGGCCCTGTCCGACGCGGGGCTGCCCGCCTTCCGGCTGAAGAACCTGGGCTTTGTGCTGCAGAGCAGCAACCTGATTCCATACCTGAACGTCCGTGAGCAGCTCACCCTGGTGCCGCACCTGGCCGGTGAGGATGGCTGGGACGCCCGAGAGCGGGCTGAAGAACTGCTGCGGTTGCTGGGCCTGTCCGGACGCGCCCGGCATTTCCCGGACGCCCTGTCCGGTGGGCAGCGCCAGCGCGTCGCCATCGCCCGCGCGCTGATGAACGATCCGCAACTGATCCTGGCCGATGAACCCACCGCCAGCCTGGACAGCGTGCGGGGCCGTGAGGTGGTGGAGTTGCTGGCCCAGCAGGTGCATGCCCACGGCAAGGCCGCCGTGATGGTCACCCATGATGAGCGTGTGCTGGACCTGTGTGACCGCGTGGTGAGCATCGTGGACGGGCGGCTCCGGGAGTAGGGTGGCCCGCCCATTTCCTGACCGAGGCCCTTCTTCTTTATCCACCCATTCCCATCAGCCTGACCGCTCAAGGAGTGCTGCCATGACCAATCCCATTCTTCTTCTTCGCTGGATCATTCGCATCGCCGGCATCGTGGCCCTGGGCATGGGGCTGGCGTTCTGGGGCGGTAGCGGGTCCGCCCTGCTCAGCGCCCACCAGGGCCTGGGCTCTCTGGTCTCGATTGCGCTGCTGCTGATGGCCGTTCTCGGCTTCAGCCGGGGCGTCGCGCCGGGGCTGCTGGGGCTGGCCCTCGTCTGGAGCCTGGTGGTTCCCGCCATCGGGGTCATGCAGTTCCGCTTGCTGCCGGGTGACCTACATTGGATCATCCAGGTCTTTCACCTGCTGCTGGGCGGCGGGGCCATCGCGCTGACCGAGATCATCGCGGGCCGCGCGCTGAAGGGCCAGGCTGTGGCGGCTTGAGGAGAAAGAGCATGGCTCCCGATCAACCTGTATCTCCCCAGTCCACCCCGCAGAGAGACACCCTGGCCTGGAAGTTGCATGCCCTGCAACTGCGTGGGCTGGGCTGGGCGGCGCAGCACGGCATCACCCTGCTGCGCCTGGCGCTGGGCGTGGTCTTCGTGTGGTTCGGCGCGCAGAAGTTCTTTCCCGGCCTCAGCGTGGCGCAGGATCTCGCCACCAACACCATCTCGGCCCTGACCTTCGGCACCGTTGGGGCGCAGGTCAGCCTGCCCGTCCTGGCCACGTGGGAATGCCTGATCGGACTGGGGCTGCTCTCCGGGCGTTTTCTGCCCGCCACCCTGCTGCTGTTGCTGGCACAGATGGCCGGAACTTTCATGCCCCTGATTCTGTTTCCCGGCGAGACCTTCAAGATCATGCCGTGGGTGCCCAATCTGGAAGGCCAGTACATCATCAAGAATCTGGTGCTGGTGGCAGCGGCCCTGGTGGTGGGCGCAACCGCGCGCGGCGGCAGGCTGATCTACGATGCCCAGGCCGCCGAGACCGCCGAACACACCCAACGGGTGCACGAACGCTTTCGGCGGCGCTTTCATCAGGACCCCGAGGAATAAAATCCCCTTCCGCCCACCCGACTTGACCCACCGAAGTGGCACCTCACGACAGCTCAAGGAGGCACGGCGCACATGACCACCATTCTGATCGTGGAAGACGAGGCCCGGCTGGGCGACATCCTGGAGGAGTACCTGCGCCGCGAGGGCTACGTCACCGAGCGCGCCATGACCGGCCCGCGCGCGCTGGAGCTGTGGCGCGCGGCCCGCCCCGCCCTGATGCTGCTGGACCTGATGCTGCCCGGCCTGGACGGCCTGGAGGTGGCCCGCCGCGTCCGTGCCGAGTCCGCGCTGCCGATCATTATGATGACGGCCCGCGACGAGGAAGTGGACCGGCTGGTGGGCCTGGGCATCGGCGCGGACGACTACGTGGTCAAGCCGTACAGCCCACGCGAGGTGGTGGCCCGCGTCAAGGCCGTGCTGCGCCGCGCTGGAGGCGCGGCCGGTGCAGGCGGCGGGTTCGGCCTGCCGACGCTGCACCACGCCGGGCCGCTGAGCGTGGACACCGCCGCCTTCGAGGTCCGCGTGAACGGTGAGGCGCTGGACGTGACGGTGGCCGAGGTCCGCCTGCTCTCGGCCCTGGCCCGCACGCCGGGCGTGGTGAGGACGCGGGCCGAACTGCTGTCCGCGCTGGGCGCGCTGGAACGCGGCACCGACGAGCGCGCGGTGGACGCCCACGTCAAGAACCTGCGCCGCAAGCTCGGCGAACACGCCGAGCTGCTGGACACGGTGCGCGGCGCGGGCTACCGCCTGCGCCTGGAAGGATGAGGGTGGGACCGGGTCCCGTCCGGCCTGACGTCGGAAAACGTTTGGAGGGCCGCCCGACACGGCGCGGGTCAGGTGGGCGCGGGCGGGGCAAAAAGCGCGAGCGTCGCGGCGGCCTGCGCGGCCGCCTGACCCGCATGTTCGCGCTGGTGGCGGTGCTGGCGGTGGCGGTCACCACCTCGGGCACGGTCAATTCGGCGTTCCGGGTGATCGACCGGCTCAATCCGGAACTGGGCCTCGGTTCCCTGTGGGACGGGGGGCGGCACGCCAATCCCTCGGCACCACTCACGGCACACGAACTCGTGGCGCGCGACGCCCGGCGTCGGATCATCGGCAGCGCGGTGCGTTCGGCGGTGTTCAGCGCGCTGGTGGCCGTGATCGTGGCCGGACTGGTCACGCGGCAGCTCACGCGCCCGCTGTCCCGGCTGGTGGACGGTGCGGGCCGCCTGCAGGCCGGGGCGCGCGACGTGCAGTTGCCGCTGCCCCGCCGCCATGACGAGGTGCGTGACCTGACCGGCGCATTCAACGACCTCACCACGGCCCTGGCCCATCAGGAAGCGTGGCGGCGGGGACTGATGGCCGACATCGCCCACGACCTGCGCACGCCGCTGGCGGTGCTGCGCTCCGAGATCGAGGCCATGCAGGACGGCGTGCAGCCCACCGACGCGGCGGCGCTGGCCCGACTGCACGGCGAGGTGCTGCTGCTGGCCCGCCTGGTCACGGACCTCCGGCTGTTGTCGCTGGCCGAGAGCGGCGCGATCACGCTGACCCCCACGCCTGTGGATGGGAGTGAAGTCCTGCAGGCCCTGGCTGACGCCTATGCCCTGCGAGCCGCAGAGGCGGGGGTCACCTTGACGGTCAACGCCTCCGCCCCCGTGCCCTTCACTGCTGACCCGGACCGGCTGAGGCAAACCCTCCAGAACATCTTGGACAACGCCCTGCGCTACGCCGCCCCCGCCCCGGTGAACCTGTCAGCGCACTGGGACGGAACGGGGGCGGTTCTGACCATCCGCGATCACGGGCCTGGGTTTCAGCCTGACGACCTGTCGCGCGCTTTCGAGCGTTTTTACCGCGCCGACGCCAGCCGCAGCCGCGACCCCGGCGGACGGGCCAGCAGCGGCCTGGGCCTGGCGATTACCCGTGCGCTGACCGAGGCGCAGGGCGGCACCATCACGGCGCGCAATCACCCGGCGGGCGGGGCGGAGTTCACGCTCCGCTTTCCGGCGGTGACAGAAGAGCTGACCTAGAACGACCAGCACGCCCAGTTTGTTTTGCCGCCCGTGAGCAGCGCCTGCGTCTTTGTCGTGTCGCCGTTCACGAAGGTGCTGAGGGTCGCCTCGCCCTGACGTTCCCACCATTCCAGACCGCCGCGCGCGTCCGCTGGGCCGCTCAGGCCCGCGTACCGCGCACCGCTGGCACTGATCGTCTCAGCCAAGCCGGAGTTCACGCCGGTCCACTTCAAGACGGCGAACATGGGGCCATGCCGTAAGCGACATCCACCACGCTAATTTTTTTGCCTATATTGCAGGTGTGAGAGTAGCTTCGCTCAGGAGCCACGGGGGGACACCGGCTCCACCCGCGCTGGCCGTCACCAGGGCGACGCAGGTCAACCCTGGACAAGTCCCTCATCAACAGCCCTTTGTCAGGTGGGGGCAGATCCGCTGATGGTGGGAGGCGTAGAAGACCCGTCGATCAGGTTAGCGCGACGCCTTCGTGGTCAGGCCAATGACCAGAAGTCAGACCCCGGCGATAACTGCAGTTGTCCCTGGGGGCGCCTCAGAGCTACGGTTCAAGTGCAATTGGACTGGACCGACCGAGGGGAGAACCTCATCCAGATCAACGTCAGGACGAGCAGAGCGAGCAGCTCCGCCCGATTTTTGCGGTAGGCCGGGAGGTGAGAGCCGAAGCACACCATCAACGATTTCAGGGCAGCGGAAGATGCGCTCTGTTCTCGCGTGCTGGACGACATATTTCAAGTCCCTCGAAAACTGTCGGGGACTGAGCGAAGATCCGCACCATGGCGCGGATCTTCCACGTCGCGCCTCTCACGCCGCAGGACGTCAATGACGTCCTGCTCCCACTTCTCCCCGACGGCAAACTGACCCTGATCCTGGTGGGATTGCCTTGGGCTGCCCGTAATGCCCTTCCTGCCCATCGGCACGTCAATTACCCGAGTGTCGGTTGCTCAGGAAAGCCAAGCCACAACATGGAAGATGAAAGATTTATGCGATAAGAGTAAATTTTATAACTGACCCTCTCACCATTTAATCTGTTAAGAATCTTACAGTGTCCTTGCAATCTAAGAAACATGACAGGGAGGTGACCGTGAAGTTTTCCCCTGGTTAACCCCGACCTATGGGCATTCTCTGAGCAGAATGTGGGCTCCGGCGGCCGTTCGTTCACTCGATTCGAGGAACTATCTGGATCTTTCAATTCATGAGAGACGCCACCGATTTTCATTGGCGTCGGTGCTGGCTCATGTCGCCGACACAGAATGCTCATGGATGGGGAGGGGGGGGGTTTTAGTATGCACCATTCCAAATCTCTCGCGTTGTCGCTCACCGGCGCCCTCCTTCTGGCGGCCTGCAACACCACCGCGCCGTCTCCCAAACCCGCACCAGAGGCCAGCGTGCCGCCGGGCGCGCAGCAGCCCCCGGTGGTGTTGCCGCCCTCCGTCGATGGCTGCGCCACGCTCACGGTCAATCTGAAGAACGTCGCCGGGGCGGCGGGCAGCGCGGCCGCCCCAGTCAGCGTGCAGAACGCCTCAGGGAAGACCGTCTTCTCCGGCACGGCGGTCGCGGGCCAGAAGCTCTCGGCCACCTTCCTGGCGGGCAAGTACACCGTCACCGGCCACAAGATGCAGGGGTACGACGCGCCCAACACGCCGCAGTCGGTCAGCCTCGACTGCTCAGCGAACAAGAACATGGCGGTGACCCTGGAGTACCGTGCGTCCCAGGTGGCCCAGCAGGAGGTCGCCAGCATCGCCCTGAACGGTGACACGCCGGTCAAGGACGTCGACGGGGCCGCGTTCATGGGCCTGAAAGAAAAGAACGACAACAAGGACGTGATGCTGTTCGCCGCACAGACCGAGGAACCGGTCCTGGTGCAGATGATCGTGCGTGACGCGGCCGGTGCGCCGGTGCCCGGCGCCCGCGTGAACGTCTCGGCCGACAGCGACTCGGTCAGCGTCGTCGCGGGTCATGTGCGTGCCGGGGCCAACAGCGTCCCCGGCCTGAAACTCCAGTCGTTGATGGCCACGGCGTTCTCGGACGCCGACGGCGTGGTGCGCTTCACTGTCTACGCCACCAGCGCCCCCCAGACGAATACCCCCGTGAAATTCGTGGTCAGCGCGAGCGAGCCGGGCGACGCGCCGGCCAGCGCCGCGCTCGCGGAATTCAAGATGTTCTTCACCAACATGAGCCACCTGTATTACCGTGGCGACACCAGCTTCGGGGCCACCGACACGATCGGCACCAAGCAGCGCCTGGGCGGCAACGTCGGCTCTTTCGAGAACAACTGGTTCAACACCAACCAGCGCGTTCACAGCTTCGGCACCGTCGCTTTTGAAAAGCAGCCCCAGACTGGCCCCTATCCCGTGGGCAGCGGTCCGTTCCCAGGCTACATGGAGTACACGCTGGAACCCGTCACGGGCCAGGAATCCGATCTCCAGCGCCTGTTCCTGACCACCAACGCCAGCGCCATCAGCGGGGCAGGCAGCGTGAGGGCCAATGGCGGCCAGAACGTCTATCTGCGGCCTGCCCTTGATCTGAAGGCGCAGGAGCTGCCGCTGACCGCAAATGTGCGGGCCGACTACCACTACCGCGTCAGCTACGGCAACACCGACTACGACTTCTTGCTCAAGAGCTATCTCTTCACCAAGACCTTCAGCGGCGCGACGCTGGAGATCGAGAAGACCGGACCGAGCATCATCACCTGGACCGGCTTCAGCGGCGCGGGGCACGATCCCTACGCCCCCGACGACGTGAACCTGCCGCCCCGGCTGGACGACGGCAACCGCACGGCTGGCGGCGAGGACAACTTCACGGTCGGCAAGACCTACACCTATCAGATCCGGCTGCGCAACACCTCGGGCACGGCCGCGCGCAGCGTGACGGTGCGCGACGAGCTGCCGGCCGAACTGGGCTACGTGCTGGGCAGCGCCCGACTGGTCGATGCGGCCGGCGCGACCGTGGGCACGGTGGCAGCCGATTACGACCTGAACACGCACACCATCGACTTCAACGAGATCGGTGACCTGGCCGCGGGCGCGGAGGTGCGGATCAGCATCGACGTCTATGCACGCCAGAAGCCCGGCTACGCCTGGAACGACAACGACCGCGACGGCAACGCCGATCCGGTGAGTGGCCTGCGGGGCGCCTACGGCCTGACGCCGCCCGAGACGGTGGCGAACCTGAACGACGAGTACCAGGACCCCTACGACATCAAGAACCGCGCCAAGGCATCGGCCAGCAATGCCGCCGAAGTCGACTCGTACAAGTACATCAACGTGGTGCGTCCGGTCGCGCGCATCACCAAGACGGCCCTGGACCGGGAGGTCACGACCAACCAGCAGGCCACGTTCCAGATCAAGGTGGAGAACTTCGACCGCTCGAAGTCCGGCGAACTCGACCCGCGCATCCGCGAGGCCTACGCCCAGCTCAAGAGCCGCTTCCCGAACGAGTACAAACAGGAAGGCTTCCTGCACCAGGCGCGGATCGAAGACACCTACGGCCCCGCGTTCAGCGGCCCGGTGGCCCGCGACGAGCAAGGCAACATCATTGCGCTCGAACGCTTTGACCAGACCAACGCCAATGACCGCCGCATCGGCCTGAACCTGGGCACCCTGCTGAACGGCAGCTCGCGCACCATTGCACTGTCGCTGCGCGGCGAGATCGTGGGCAATGAAAATCTCAACTGCGTGCGGCTGTTCGGCTGGAACCTCAACCAGCTCTTCCGGGGCAACCGGGGCGAATACCTGCAGTTCGAGGGCCCGGCAGGCACCCTGTCCAATCCGTACGCCCTGGACCGGGGCCGCAACTTCCTCGAAAGCTGCGACAGCGTGGATATCGTCGGGAAGCCGGCCTGGGGCCGGGACCTGTGGGATCACGTCTACTCCGCCCAGGAATTTGCCCGCGACGACGGCACGGACGCGTACCCGGTGGGCTCGCGGTACGTGTACGACATGTACTACGACAACGAGGGCATCGCACCCGCGACCAACGTCTTTATTAACACCGCCCTGCCCAAGATGGCCAACCTGCAGAACAGCTCGTCGATCTACCTCGGGTTCTGGAACGACTTCCAGAGCGGGAACCCCGGCGCCGGGTTGCAGCTTCACCAGATTGATCTGCGGAACCCGGCCACCTGGACGGTGACGTTCGGTAATTCGACGGTGACGGCCCAGCCCAGTGCCGATGGGCGCAGCTTCCGCTTCCACGTGAACCAGATGGATCCTGGCGAGCGCATCGGGATCGAGTTCGGCGTCGTGGCCAGCCAGAAGGGTGACGATCTGTTCCGCAGCTCCATGACCTGGGACCAGGGCAACGGCCGCACGCTGGACGACAGCGAGCACACCTTTATCACGGACTGAGTTCCGCGTTGTCCAGAAGGCGGCCATGGGGTACGGTGACGTCCTGAGCATCTGACGCTTCGCGGGCAAGGGCGTCCCGAACGCAGTGCGGCATGGCAAAGGGCGGTCTCTGGGTCACAGACTCAGAGGCCGCCCCACTGTCTGCCGGCGCACTAGTGTCCTTTTGTCGTCTGGCTGCAATGCGCCTGGCGTGGCTTCAGGCCGAATCCACGCGGCGCCGCAAGATCGCGCTCCAGCTGTCCCGGGACGCCACGCTTGAATCGAAGATCCGCACCGTGGCGCGGGTGTTCCACGTCGCGCCTCTCACGCCGCGGGACGTCAATGACGTCCTGCTGCCTCTTCGTCCCGACGGCCGACTGACCCTGATCCTGGACCACATCTTCATGGGCAGAACAGACTGTCGTCGTGAGAGAGCACCCGTATGGGGCGAGTCCTCCCCATCAGGACGCGTGCCCGCACCTGGCACGACGACCAGACGCCCCCCACATCCTGATGCTGGGGGCGCTCCTCGGTGGCGCGGTCATTCCCCTGGTGTGGTCCATCTTGCCGCATCAGGGGAACAGTGGCCCTGCGGCCCATTTGTCTGGTGGCCATGCTCAGAAAAACAGCCCGTCAGGATCATAGGGTTGTCATCGGAGGGCATGCCCAAACTGCCCCCTCGTCTGGCACACTCCTGGTCTGCGTCACTCAACCTCATGATCTGTAGAGCCGATCTTAAGCGAGGCTGGAATCTAACCCCCGCGTAACACCCTGGGCCTGGAATACATCGTGTCCCAGCGGTTTTGGTGGATGCGTGTGGCGCGGCGAGTGAGGCCCAACTTGTTGGAGCCCGATGGTTTGCCGCCCTACAAGGAGGGGTATGAAATATCTTCAGGACCATTGGACCGGCGTGCTCCTGCTGGCCGGCATCGGCTTCATTCACTTCAGGGATATCCCCGACAAGCTGGATGAAACGGCGTATCTGGGCTGGCTGTACATTTTGTTGGTGGCCGGTTGCGCAGCGGCGGGAGCCTGGCTGCTGAGTTCGCACTGGAAAAACGGCTATGGCCTGGGTCTGCTGATCTCTGCGGGGGCCATCGTCTTCTACGTCCTGACCCGCACCACCGGCCTGCCCAACGCGAAGGATGACATCGGCAACTGGGCCGAACCCTCCGGAATCATCGCCCTGATCCTGGAAGTGGCTTTCGTGGTGCTGAGCGTCATCCAGTTGCGCCGCCCAGCGCCCGCCATCCAGGGGATCAATTCCGCCGTTCACTGACCCAGGCAGCCAACGATTGGCTTCACCCATGCTCAATGGAGGCCTCTGCACTTCTCCATCTCTCATTCCGTGGTCCAGGGCGCCCATCAGAGTTGAGGCCAGTCGCCCACGCCGTCTCTGACCGACCGTAGCCCTCGCCCCACTCTAAGGAGATTTCCATGACCCAGAACGACTCCAGCAAGACCGCCGCCTATCCCGCCCCCGACGCCCTGAAGACGCCCACAGACCTCAAGGCTGACGGCGTGCAGAAAATCGTTGAGGCCATCAACCCGATCATCGCCGACGCCTATGCCGTGTACCTCAAGACCAAGAACTTTCACTGGCATCTCTCTGGCAGCCATTTCCGCGACTATCACCTGCTGTTTGACGAGCAGGCCGGGCAACTGCTGGCCTCCACCGATCCACTGGCCGAACGCGTCCGCAAACTGGGCGGCACCACGTTGCGCTCGGTCTCGCACATCTCGGGCCTTCAGACCGTGCAGGACAACAACGCCGACTTCGTGGCCCCGCTGGACATGCTGCGTGAGTTGATGGCCGACAACCAGGGCATTGCCGCCAGCATGCGCGCCGCCCACGAAACCTGTGACGACGCCCGCGATTACGCCACCTCCAGCCTGCTGGAAGTGTTGATTGACGAGACCGAGCGGCGCATCTGGTTCCTGTTCGAAGCCGCGCAGGGCGGAGAGCACACCAGATAATTCTGACGCCCGCCTCTTCCGCATTTCCCCAGGTGTCGGCTGCCCCGGCAGCACCACGAGGAGTCTTCCCATGAGTGAGGACAGCAAGGCCACCAACAATAAGGCCACACAGAGCGAGGTTTATAAACCCAGCGAACCCACCGACATGCAGGCCCCCAAGCAGGGCCAGACCCGGCTGACCAACGCGGCGGGCAATCCGGTGGCCGACAACCAGAATTCCCTGACGGCCGGCAAGGACGGTCCAGTGCTGCTTCAGGACCATCACCTGCTGGAGCGCATGGCGCTGTTTAACCGTGAACGCGTCCCCGAGCGCGTCGTTCACGCCAAGGGGACAGGCGCGTTCGGCACTTTTCGCGTGACCCGCGCCATTCCTGAATTGACGGTGGCGAAGCTGTTTCAAAAGGAAGGCACCGAATGCCGGATGCTGGCCCGCTTCTCGCAGGTGGCTGGGGAGCGCGGCTTTGCCGACACCGTGCGCGATCCGCGTGGCTTCTCATTGAAGTTCTATACCGAGGATGGCAACTGGGACATGGTGGGCAACAACACGCCGGTCTTCTTTGTGCGTGACGGCCTGAAATTCCAGGACTTCATTCACAGCCAGAAACGCCACCCGGTCACGCACCGCCGCAGCGAAACGATGATGTTCGACTTCTGGAGCCTGCGCCCCGAGTCCATGCATCAGGTGGTCTACATGTTCGGGGACCGGGGCATTCCGCGCAGCCACCGCCACATGAACGGCTACTCCAGCCACACCTACAGTCTGTGGAACGCTCAGGGCGAGCGCGTGTACGTCAAGTGGCACTTTCACACCCAGCAGGGCATCCAGAACCTGATGGAACCCGAGGCGATGGAGATTGCCGGGCAGAACCCGGACTTTTACCTGCAAGACCTGTTTGAGGCCATCGAGCGCGGCGAGTACCCGAAGTGGAAGGTCAGCCTCCAGGTGATGCCGGAGGCCGATGCCGAGACCTATCACCTCGATCCTTTTGATCTCACCAAGACCTGGCCGCACGCCGATTACCCATTGATGGACGTGGGCGAATTCGAGTTGAACGAGAACCCGGACAACTACTTCGCGCAGATCGAGCAGGCCGCCTTTGAGCCCAGCAACGCGCCGCGAGGGTTTGGCTTCAGCCCCGACAAGATGCTGCAGGCCCGCCTGATGAGCTACGCCGACGCGCACCGCTACCGGATCGGGGCCAACTACGCCGCGCTGCCTGTGAATCTGAATCAGGCCGTCTCGCCAGTGCAGACCTACCACCGGGACGGCCAGTTGCGTTTTGACGGCAACTTCGGCGGCATGCCCGTCTATGAACCCAACTCATTCGGTGGTCCGGTGCAGGACGGCGGGGAAGCCGCAGAACCCCCGATCACGGTGGGCAGCCGCGCAGACCGCTACGGCTGGCCCGACACCGACGAGGACTACTTCGCCCAGCCGGGCGCGCTGTACCGCCTGATGCGCTCAGAGGAACAGGCCCGCATGCACGACAATTTCGCCCGCCATCTGGGCGCGGCCCCTGACTTTATCCAGGGGCGGTATCTGGCCCAACTGGACAAGGTGGACGCCCGATTGGGCGCGGGTGTGCGCGCCAGTCTGGAGAAGCCGGAAATGAAGGCCAGGCCGCAGATCGAGACGATCTTGAAAGAGGACCACACCCACGCGGCGGGCGGTCCGCTGTCGGGACAGGCCCAGCAGACCGTGGGGGCCGACGACTGATACGGATTCCGTTTGTTTCGTGTAGGAACCGGGAGAGCGCCGGTTCCTACACTCCACGTCCGGAGGGATGTTTTTCTCTTTCTCGCTATCGTCGCGGACAGACGCCCATGAGGACGCTGCTCCTCCCCCTCGGATTTCTAGGTGTTTCCAACACCTTTCAATCGGAGTCCGTATGAGCATATTGGACCACCATTGGGCACCCCCTCTTCACCGTGGAGAGGGGGGTGCATTGATCAGCAAGCAAGTCCGCAAAACGTCCTCACCACTTTCAAACACCCGTCAATCCCGCTGGGCAGTTTGCGGAAAGGTCACCGTGACGCGCAGGCCGCTGGGGGCAACCGGCACCAGGTCTAGCCTGGCCCCGTGGAGTTGTGCAACGCGCTGGGCAATGGCCAGACCCAGCCCATTGCCCTGACCGCTGCGTGCGGCGCCCACCTGGTAAAAGGCGGTGGTCAGGTGCGGCAGGGCCGCCGGAGGAACGCCTGGTCCGCTGTCCACCATGCTCAGGGCCACCCCGGACGGCGTGCCAGTCACGGTCATCCGCATGGCCGCGCCGCCACCGTAACGCAGGCTGTTGCCGATCAGGTTGTCCAGCAGGGGAGAGAGCAGCGCCTCGTCCCCCAGAATCCAGGTGAGGCCCACCGTGCCGAACTCCAGCGGCAGGTCCGGGGCCAGCTCACGCGCGCGGTCCACCGCCTCCCCGGCCAAGCGGGAGAGTTCCAGCGGACGCCGCTGGATGTCTCGCTCGCCGCGTGCCAGCAGCAACAGTTGTTCACTCAGGCGGCGCATCCGTTCCAAGTCCGAGAGCACCTCGCGCAATTCCTCACGCAGTTCGGCCTCTGAACGTGGGCCGCTCAGCGCGCCTTGCAGTCGGGTCTTCATGGCCGTCAGTGGCGAGCGCAGGTCATGGGCGGCCGCGTAGGTAAACGTTTCCTCGCGTTCACGGACCTCGGCCACCTGCCCGAACGAGGTTTGCAGCACGCCGGCCAGGCGGCCCACCTCGTCACCCCGGTCCGCGCCGGGCAGCGCGGCGCGCAGGTTACCGCCGCGTCCAATGGCCGCCGCTGCCGCCGTCAAGCGTTCCAGTGGCCGCAAGAGGCGTCCAGCCAGCAGAAAGCAGAGTAGGGCTGCCAGGGCGGCTGAAACGGGCACAGCCACAGCCAGGCTCCGGAGATAGGCGCGCAGTGGGTTGACCACCCCCAGCACGTCGCTGGCCAGCTGCGCGGTGGCCAGCGTGCCGTTCAGGTTAAAGGTGGAGATCAGCACATCGTGGCCCGCGCGTCTGGCCCTGCCAATCGGCAGCGTCAGTGAAATGGCCGGAAATTCAGGGGTGACGGCCACCACCCGGCCTTCCCGGATCACGCGCACGTCCACCGTGCGTGGCAGGGTGTTCAGCACATACGGCCCTGTCGACGAGGCCGGAATGGTTGTGAGCGTCTGTTCCAGGCGTGGCAGCAGCAGTTCCAACCGCTCATACTCGGCCCCTACCAGAAAGGAACGCAGTACCAGGAACTGCACGGCGGCCACCGCCAGCACCACGAGAACCGTAATGGCGGCCACGCCCAGCGCCAGGCGGGCGCGAATGGTCACGGCTGGTTTCATCTTTTTCTGCGGACCAGCCCTGGCCCTGGATGGTTCACGGAAGCTGGTATCCCAGGCCACGGGAACTGAGCAGCGCTTCTGGCGAGAGTTTGCGGCGCAGGTAGCTGACGTACACGTCCACCACCCGTGCCTCGCCGCTGAAGTCCGGTCCCCAGACCTTCGAGAGCAGTTCCTGACGGGTAAACCAGCGCCCACGGGACAGCACCAGCGTTTCCAGCAGGGCGTACTCGCGGGCAGTCAAGCCCACCGTCTCGCCGTGCCAGCAGACCTCGCGCCGCCCGGCGTCCAGCAGCCCGGCCCCGTCCGCAAACGGCACCCGCGCGCTGCGGACCCGCTCGCCGCGCCGCACCACCGCGCGCAACAGGGCCAGCAGCTCCGGCAGCTCGTAGGGTTTGGGCAGGTAGGCGTCGCCACCCAGATCCAGTCCCTCCACGCGGTCCGGCAGGGCGCTACGTGCGGTCACGAAGATCAGCGGCAGCTCGCTGCCCTCGGCGCGCAGGGTGCGCGCCACCTCGAAGCCGTCCAGGCCAGGCAGCCACACGTCCAGCAGGGCGGCATCGAACTCCCCGCTGCGGGCGTGTGCCAGACCATCCACGCCGTTTGCGGCGATCTGCACCTGGTGCCCAGCGTCCCGCAGGGCACGCGCCGTCGGCTGGGCAATGCGCCCATCGTCCTCCACCAGCAGTAGCCGCATGCTCAGCCCTGCTGGGGAGACAAGCATAGAAAAAGCGTCAGGCAAAAGGCGGTCACCTTCCCAAGCTAGCGTGCGACGACACACTTGGAAAAGAGCGTCCCTTAAAGGCTTTTTCACGCCGCCTTTACCCCTGATCCTTTCTTGCATTCGTCTAACATCGGCTGCCTAACCTCACCCCTGTCCGCCCATCTACATTCGATCTTTCCTGGAGAATCCCATGAAACAGACCCTGCTTCTTTCCGTCCTGCTGTTCGGTTCCGCCCTGGCTGGGGGCGCTGGCGCGCAGTCCGCTGGCAGCCAGATCCCGGCCACCAGCGTCAACACGCCGCAGTCCAACACCGGCCAGCCCAGCGCGCAGAGCACCAAAACTGCCTCGCCGCTGCCGTACAACGTGCCCAGCCGCCTGCCGTCCTCCGGCACCGACAACCTGCAAAAGAGTGTGGCCGCGTTGCAGAACACCCTGACCGAATTGCAGGCGCTGCAACTCCAGACCAAACAGGCACACTGGAACGTGTCCGGCACGCTGTTTTACACGCTACACGAACTGCTTCAGGAGCACTACGAGGGCATCAGCAAGTACGCCGACGACACGGCGGAGCGCCTGCTGTCGGTGGGCGCGTCCAGCGATGGGCGGGCCATCACCATCGTCGCCAGCTCGCGCCTGCCAGAGATTCCGGGCGGCTTTATTGACGATGCCCAGGTAATCCAGTTCTTCATCTACCAGTACGAAACCGTGGGCCAGCGCATCTTCCAGCGCATTGGGGACGTGGAAAAGGCGGACCCCACCACCGCCAATCAGTTGCAGGAGGTCGAGGCCGCCATCGAGAAGTATCAGTGGCAGATGCGCGCTTTCCTTCAGAACACGCCCACCGATTCCAACAGCGGCTTCGACATCAACAACAACAAGCCGGTGCCTCTGCGCGGCAAGTAAACTCAAACATTCAGACTTCAATCGGAAATGCCAGGACCGTCGTGTCCTGGCATTTGTGCTGGTCTCCGCGCTTCTCAGTTCACTGCGCCTGACATGGATGACGGCCAGCAACTTCAGCAGCCAGGCGGAAACGCTGTTGACCGGAACCGGGCGTTCCCTCCAACTTCTGGCCCCATGCCTCTCCAAGATCATCTGGACCGACATGAGCTGCGGGTTGTACGAGACGCAGAGCGTTGGCATCTCGCTGTGCGGGGGCTGCAACGACGTCCGAACCGAACACTGCGAAGCCTGCTACGCCTGATTGTCGCGGTGACCAGCACGCTGCTGTTTCTCTCGCTGGGCGAGGGGCTGAAAGAACAGGTGCGCCAGGAGTTGCGAAGTGTCGCCCCGGATCTGCAGGTGGCCTGACCCTCCAGGGGACTGGCGCTGCTTCCCAGTCCAAGCCTGCCCGCTACGCTGGTCGCCACCCTCCAGGTCGGCGCGAATGGTCTGGGTCTGGGGGTGGTCGGAGCGTTCAGGGTGACCCGCTGCTCTCGGGCGCGGATCGTTGGCGTGTTGCAGCCATTGAGCAGCCTGGCCGACACCTTTACCTTCCTGCCGCTCACGAGCGTCCAACAGGCGTTTGGCACCGGCGATCCGCTTTTTCATTTGTGGCGCTGCGGCTGGAACGGCAACGCCAGCTTCAGGTCAGCACGCAGCACCTGCCCCGCCGACGGCGGGACGATGTGCTGCGTAGCGTCGATATCCTCAGCTCCGCACGGTGCCCATACCCCAGGGGAGAGACCCGCTGATCCCCTGGCACTCACCCACGTGAACCCGTCTTCAGCATCCTCTCAACCGCGCCGCAGGTCAGTCCGTGGAGGGCTGGGGTGAGGTCCGGGCCGACGGGCTTTCAAGCAGCCGTTCCGCGTCAGGGCGAGCGGTGCGGACAGCCAGGACGTACAGGCGGTTGACCAGGCCCTCGAGCCGCTCGTCGCGCAGGGTGTGGGTCTCGAGGTGCTCGAGCAGCAGGTCGGCCATCAGGCGGTACTCGTCCGGGGTCAGTGAGAGGTCACAGGTGGGTGCGTCGGTGGGGCGGCTCCTGTGGTCTGTCATATCTTCATTTTGGGTTCATGAAGGGGGCTGGACTGTGGGTCAGCATGCGATGCGGGAGGGTCCGGCTTGGCGGCCTTCAAAGAGGCAACGCGGTGTGCAAAAAGAGGCCTGTGCGTCCGTGGTGCAGTCTGCGGCTTGCCGGTCCTCCTCGGCCTGTCGGTGTCCTTCCATGGCCTCGGCGTCATGCTCGCGATCAGCACCACCACATCGGCGCGGAGCCCTGGCAATCGCGTACCCCGGTCAGTGGGAGGCTGAACGTGGGCGGTGGGCGGGGCATCAATTCAGACGGCCACACCGTTCAAAAAACCTCTCCCCTGAAAGCGGGGAGAGAGGTGGGGGAATCAGGAGGTCACTTTTCAGACCCTTCCTGTCCAACGACCAGCGCCTGTACAGTGTGGCTGTATCCCGTGGTGGGATTGCGCAGGGTCAGGGTGCCCATCTGATGCACGGCCTGGGTCTTGTCCTTGCGCGAAACTTTCAGGCCAATCACGCCTGCCGCGTGCGAGGGCCGGAGACTGACGGTGACGTTGCTCGGCAGGTCTCCTACCGTCAGCACCAGTCGCCTCGGATCCCCCAGCGCGGCCATCACGTCGTCGGACAGCCTCAGTCCCTGCCAGGCGCATTCGGTGTTCAGTTGATCGTAGCCCAGCATGTCTCCACTGCCTGAGTTGCCCACCACCGAGGCCCACGGCACCGAGTCCGCAAGGCCGGTGTTCATTCCACTCAGGGCGCTCAGGGTCAGCAGGACGGTCAGCATCTTTTTCATGGCGGCGCTCCTCAACGGCTGGCAAGAGGGCGGGGAAACAGAGAGACAGGCGGCGGACTTTGACGATCTAGATGGGCATGATGCGTTCTCCTGGGCAGGACCGGCCTGCCAGCGCGCCTGTCGGTCCAGACGGAACCTGGGACGGCGCATAAAGAGCTGAGCCGAACGACGCCGGAAACCTGAGTCGCCAGGTGTGCTGCGTCCACCTGACCTCAGCGCCGAGCTGAGGCCTTCAGTGTGCGCGTTTGCCCCCCGTAGCACATCGCGAGAATTACGTACGAGGCAGGCCGCTCCCCCTGATAGAATTCGGTAGGTCCCAGACCATGGCCCGAAGAAGCTGGAAAGAAAAGCCGCCAGATGTCCGAACGGAGCAGCTTCTGTGCATTGGCACTGGCGCGTTCAGTCCTGAAGCGACATCAGGCCACGGATGAATGAGGCGGCCTGGATGCCGCCCCGTCGGCGAGGCCGTGCCGCATGCCCAGCGGGCCAGTTCCACGCGGTTGTGCAGGCCCAGCTGGCCCCGCAGGTTCCCGACGTGCTTGCTGGCGGCGCCGCGACTGATGTCCAGCCGCCGCGCCACCCGGCGGTCTGGGTGACCCCGAGCCACCAGCGCCAGGACCTCCACCTCGCGGGGCATCAGGGCTGGACGAACGGCGGGCACGCCCCACACGGGGGCCACCCGCTCGGCCAGTTGCATCAATACAACAACTCTGGACTGAGCGTCAAGGAGAGCCTCTACCTCAAGTTCGACAAGGACGGGATCGCCGCCGCCGCGTCCTGGCGGGGGCAGCAGAACCTTCGCCCGCCCAGCGCCCCCCCCCGCGTCACCGCTTGCGGCGTCGCCGATGCTCAAGGGCACGGCGCCGGCTGTGCCCGCATGGGCCGCCCGTGAGATGAGCGGAGATCTGGTGCGGCCTGCCATCCCCGAGCCATCCGGCCTCTCGTACCTTCTGAAGAGGCACAGCCGAATCGACACAGCCGAATGGACACAGCCCGCAGCCACACGCCACTTTTCCCACAAGGACGTCCAACATGATCCATCCCGCATCTCTTACCCTGTCGGCCCTTCTGCTCATCCTGCCCCTCTCTTCCGCGTCCGCTGCGGCGGTGCCTGCCCCCTTGACGGGCGAGTGGCTGAGCGGGCCACAGCTGCCCGCCAACGTCTACACCACAGACTTTGGCGGCGCGACCTCGGATGCCCGGCGCCTGCTGCTGAACACGGACGGGAGCTACGTCTATACCGAGTTCGAATCCACGTTTTACCCGAGTTCGTTTGGCACGACGGGTTATCCCATCACCTGCCAGATGATGGACGTGACCGTCGAGAGCGGGACCTTCAGCGTCTCGGGCAGCAAGATCACATTCAAGGCGGCGAAGGTGGACCGGGTCGGCGCGTACTCGCCGGACCGCCTGAACAACGGCTGCAAACGCAGTTCGGGCATCAGGACGTCGAAGGCCGGGGCCGACGTGGACACCATGGCGTGGAGCGTGACGTCGGGCGAACTGACGTTCAAGACCGGCGACGGCTCCGCAAAATACGTGCGGCGGACCCCGGCAACAGGGACGCCAACCGCCACGGGCCTTTCGCCTGAATTGCGCGGCGAGTGGCACAGCGGCAACGTCTCGCCGGTTGAGTACTACAACACCGCCACCGGCAAGTGGGCCGAGGCCAGCGGCACCAGCGTTATTCTCAAACTGCACGCGAACTCCACGTACGAGCGCACCGGCCTGCTGGTCGTCACCACCTACGGCTGCACCTCCAAGCTGCTGGTGCAGGAGCAGGGCAGCGTCAAGCCGAACGGCGCCACCCTGACCTTCACGCCCGCCACCAGTTCGGCCACCGGCTACACCTGCACGCCGGGCAAGGTTTCCACCCAGAAGAACCACATCAAGCCGTACAGCGAGCGGGCGACCGTGACGGTGGACGCGCGCGGCCAGCAGACCCTGAGCCTCGCGTCCGGCGGCGGCGAGACGCGGTTCAACCGGCCTCGCGGCGCGGCGGCCCAGGGCCAGGCAGGACAGGCGCAGGCGGGTCAGCCGCAGGCCGGCCAGGGCCAGTCCGCAGGGGCGGTGACGCCCCCGGCGCCCACGAAATGGAATGCGCGCGGCGAGTGGGACGCCGTCATCACCACGCCGGGCGGCACCATCCGCGTGCGCTTTGGCCTGGACGATGACGAGCCCCGCATCCTGGGCAGCGGCTTTTCGGGCGACGACGCGGTGGGCTGGATTCAGGGCAACAGCCAGACCGGCGCGCTCAGGATCGGCCTTGAGGTCGAGGGGGAACGCGAGGTGGAACTGAACGTCACCGGGAAATTCAACGGCGATTCGTACAGCGGGCGCTTCACGGCGACGAATGCCGACGGTGAACCCCTGGCGGGCGGCACACTTACCATGACCCGCCGCCCATGACCCGCCGCGCGGGCCACCGCTGAGCCCGGCCCCACCCTGAAGTGCTCCAGACCCGCAGGTCCTCAGGCCCACCACAGACGCAGCGCCCCGTCTGCGTCCCGGTGGGCCTGAGGCTGCGGGCAGATTCCGGCCGTTCCCACTCGCTGCGCTGTGGTGCCCCCTCCTTGCCGTCACGCCGCCGCGCGAGGGGCGGGGGCCACAGCGGCGCCTGCCGCGCGGACGGGGCAATTCCCAACAGTTCGCCGGGAAACGCCCAGTGGTCAGGGCGTCTCCCGACGACCGGGGAACGGGCGTTCAGGCCTGGGGGGCGGGCTCCGCCACCTGCGGTGCCCGCTGGGCAACGAGGGCCTGCAGGGCGCGGTGCGTGACGTGCTCATTCACGAACGCGTGACGGTGCTCTTCCGGAACGCGCTGCCCGGCCTCCCGGAGCCACTCCAGCGCCTGTTGCAGCGGCACGTCGGCCGCCGCATCCCCCGCCGCCATCAGGACGCGGCAGTGCACCAGCAGCGGCCACGCGAAGTCGTCCCGTGGCGCGTGGGTGGGCAGGCGCAGGGCGGCGGCCTCGCTGTCCTGCCGCGCTGCTTGCAGGTGGCCGCCGGCCAGCCGGGCCTCGGCGCGGGCGGCGAGCGCCGCCGTTTCCAGATCGGGGAAGCGGTGCGTCCGGGCCAGGTCCAGGGCCTGGGAGGCCAGTTCAGCCGCCGCCTGCGGCGCACAGTGGGCCGCCTGAGCGAGCAGCAGCAGCCCGCGCGAATACGGAAATTCGCGTGTGGCAAGCCCTGCCTCGACCTGCCCGTAGGCCTGCAGGGCGCCGCGCACGTCACCCCTCACCGCCCGGACGCGGCCCACGAACAGCCACGGCAGAAACCCGCCAGCGTCGCGCGGGTCGGGCTGCGCGAGCGCCCGCTCGGCAGCGGCCAGGCACTCGCCGTAGGCCCCCAGCGCCCAGAACAGGTCGGTAAAGGCGCGGTCGAGCGCTCCAGGCGGCTCGCCGGCCGCGTCGCCGTGGGCCTGGGCACGGCGCAACCACGTCAGCGCCTGAGCGTACTGGCCCAGGCGGGTGTGGGCGATGCCGAGTTCGCACAGGTTGGCCCAGTACAGGGTGGGGGCGTCCGCGCGGCCAAGCCGTCGGTCGAGGTCCTCGCGCAGCCGGATCACCTCCTGAAGGTGCTCGTGGGCCTGAAGGCTGGCGGCGAGGTTGTGGGTGGCCCATGCGAAGCGGTACGCGTCGCCCAGGTGTCCGAACAGCTCGGCGGCGCGTCTCAGGTACGGCCCGGCCTGCTCCTCCAGGCCCAGCCGCAGGTAGGCCCCGCCCAGCGCATTTTCGCCCAGGGCACGCTCGCGTTCGTCGTCCAGCGTCTGGTGCAGGGCGCGCATGTCCTCCACCAGGCGCTGGACCGCCTGCACCTTTCCCTGCCGCGCCCTCGCCTGCACCAGTTCGCGCAGCAGGGCGGCCCGCACGCGGTCCTGCCCGAAACGGTCCAGCAGGGCCAGCCCCTCCAGAGCCGCCGCCTCCGACGCCGCGCCCTGTCCCTGGCCGAGCAGCCGCCCGGCGCGCAGGGCGCAGACCCACGCGCGCTGCTCGTTCGTGCGGGCCCCCGCCGCGAGCCGCTCGGTCAGGGGCTGGAGGGACGCGACGTGCTCGGCCCGCCACGGGCTCTCCGCGGCGCGCAGGCGCGCTTCAAAAGCCGGGTCGTGCTCTCCCAGGGCGTCGTAGAGCAGGGCGGCCTGCTCGTAGAAGTGCACCGCCTCCACCGGGCGCAGCGCCGCCAGGGCGTCTTCCGCCCCGCGCAGGAACAGCGGCGCGGCCGCCCCGAGATCGCCGCCCTCCTGCCAGTGCCGGGCCAGCCGGGCCGGACTGGCCGCTTCGCGGGTCAGCACCCGCGCGGCGCTGCGGTGCAGCAGGCGGCCCACCGACGGCGGAATGCCGGCCAGCACTGTTTCCTGCACGAGGTCATGGCTGAACCGCTCGCCGGTCATGACGCCCGCGGCCTCCAGCTGCTCCCAGGCCAGGGCGAGATCCAGCAGCGGCGCCCCCAGCACGTCGGCCACCCGTTCCACGCGCAGATCGCTTTGCAGGATGGCGGCGGCCCGCGCCGCGCTCAGGGCCAGGGGCGGGAGCCGCGAGAGCCGCCCGGCGATCAGCTGCGTGGCGCGCTCGGCCACCGGCAGGGGGCCACTCGCGTCCGGCTTGTCCAGCAGATGCTTGACCGTCTCCAGCACAAAAAACGGATTGCCGCCGGTGAAGCGGGTGAGTTGCCCGGCCCGCCCGCGCACCTGCGGCATGTCAAGGTCACGCAGCAACTCGGCCACCGCCGCCTCGGGCAGCGGCCCCAGATCGACGCGCAGGTTGTGCCCGGCGGCATGGCCGCGCCGGAAAACGTCGGCGGTCACCTCTGAGAGTTCGGCGGGCCGGACCGTGCAGATCAGGTGCGGCACGCCCCCCGGCTGGCCCAGCGGAAAGGACGAGGAGATAAGAACGAACCCTGCCTCGATCGACGCCGCGTCGGCAAGATGCAGGTCATCGTAGACAAACGAACCCACCCCGGCCAGGCCCACCTGAAACACGTACTGGATGGCGGCATGCAGCGAAGGATCAGGCGCCGCCGGGCTTCCGGCCTCGGCGCGCAGTTCAGGCAGCAACCACGCGAGGCTTGCGCGCATCCACGGCTCGAGGCGCAGTTCCGGAGTGCGCGCGAAGATGCGCCGGAGGTTGCGCGCGGTCGTGGTGTACGGCACGAGCGCGTCACCTGGGCGGCCCTCGAGGTGCAGCACCTCGCCCTTGCTGGCGGCGAAGTCCCGCGCCAGGCGCGATTTGCCCACGCCTGCCTCACCCGCGAGCACAATGAACTGCCCCGCCTCCCACGCCTCTTCCATGCGTGCCCATTCGTCTTCGCGCCCCACCAGACGCGGCGGCCTCAACATCGCCACCGGCAGGCGCCGGCGCCGCGCCGCAGGGGGGCTGAGCTCGGCCCGCTCCACTGCCCGTGCCAGCTGAACGGTTTCCGGCAGGGGATCGACGCCGATCTCGCGGCGCAGCACCTCCACGCAGCGCCTGTAGGCGCGCAGGGCGGCGGGGCGGTCCCCGGCCAGGTAGTGCAGCCGGATCAGCCGGCGGTGGGCGTCCTCGGAGACGGGATTGAGGTCCAGCAGACGCTGGGCCGTGGCGAGGGCACCGGTAAGGTCACCGGCATCCTCCTGCTGCGTGGCCCGGCCCGTCAGGGTCTCCGTCTGCCGGTGGTCGAGGCGCTCGCGCCAGACGAGCAGCCAGTCGGCAAGATCGGGGCGGTCGTCGAAGTCCACCCCCTCCAGAAGGGGGCCGGGGGCGTCAGGGTCGCCCGCGCCCGCGCCCAGAAGGGCCGCTGCGTCCACGGCCACGCGCGGCGAGAGGCGCACCCGGTCATCCGCAATCAGCAGAGTCTCGCCCGCCAGCCTGTTGACGCGCCGGATCAGGTGCACCAGATTGTTGCGGGCCGCCGCCTCCGGCGTGTCTGGCCACAGCAGGCTGGCCACGCGGGACCGGGGGGCCGGACCTTCCAGGGCGAGATAGGTGACGAGTGCGAGCCCCGGACCCTCCAGCCGCACCGCCGCGCCGTCCGGCTGACTGAGGGCCGGTGGGCCGAGTACGCGTAGCCTCCAGCTTTCCCCGTCTCCCATGTCTGCCCAGCATAACGAATCGGCTGAACCAGTCCGGTCACTTCTGCCCGACACCTGGATGATACGGACGCCGATTGAAAGGTGTTGAAAACACCTGGAAATCCGAGCGGAGCGAGCAGAAGAAAAACGGGTTCCGGACGTGGAGTGTGGACATCGGAGCTGTCCCGATTTTCACACGAAACAAACGGAATCCGTATGAGTGTTTCCCGCAACAGTGCGTGGGGTGGCCGTCGCCCAGGCCAGCACGAACGTAGCGGCGCCCGCGCCGTCACAGATCGTGCCGGAGCGGGGTGCCGGTCACCCTGCTCCGGACACTCGTTCACTGCGGCAGCAGGGCGTGAATCGGAATCAGCCACGCAACCTTACGGCGGCGGAACATCAAATTTGCGCCCTTCCCAAGAGTCAATAGCGATGCAGTAAACGGTGTACGGTGTTCCGCAAGATCTCTGCGACGAACCCGGTGCCACCCCACCACGCGCGCCTTTCAAACGAGACCACGGCTAACCCCAAAGAGCCATCCAGTTGCCCACACGAAGACAGGACGCCGGTCAGAACCCGCACCGCACACGCGCAGAAGTTGCCCGGCCCCAGGATGACCCGGAACAGCGCTGGAAGAGGCCCGGCCCATAGTCCGCAATTTCCCGGTGGGCAGCGCTCTTTCCACCAAAGGCTGGGCACCCACCGTGGTCAGAGAGCGGCGAGGCCAGCGCCGTGGGTTGCCAGCCAGGTTTGGAGACTGAGCAGAGCCTCCAGGCGGGCATGCGTGGTCAGGGTCGCGCCGTTCTCCAGGGCCTGGCCCAGGCCCCAGATCCCCACGGCAGTCTGACGAAGCAGCAGGGCCGCCGGGAGCGTCGCCCTCTCGGCAGCGGTCGGGGTTCCGTATCCCAGAAAAAACGCCTGCGCCAGCGGCCATGCCGGATCCGGGCGCACCAGCACCTCGCTCACAGCGGTGGCCACGTCGAGGACCGGCGGCCCCAGGCAGGAGAATTCGAAGTCCAGCACGGCGCTGACCTTGCCCTGAGCGAACAGCACGTTGACGCTGTTGAAGTCACCGTGAATCACCTGGCGGGGCAGATCAGCGTACTCGCCTTGCATCAGGGAGAGCGTTTCTTGAAAAGCCGCCCGCCAGGAACGGGCCTTCGCCTCACTGCCCCAGAGGTCGGGCCGCTCAAAGGAAAGCGTCAGCGGGTCCGGAACCAGGGGATGCAGCTTTCCCAGGTGTGCCCAGTCCAGCGGCCAGGGCGCCTCCTGCGGAGACCGGGCGAGCGCTTCATGCAGGGCTCGCAGCGCCACGCCCAGCGCCTGCCAGGCGGCCGGGGTCTCTGGCAACCCTTCGCCGTTCAGGAACGGGAGAAGCACATTCAGGCCGTCCTCCTCCCAGCCCCAGGCGCCGCCACGGGTTCGCAGGGGCGCAGCCACGCGAAACGGCAGCGACTGGCCGTTCAGCCACTCCAGCAGTGCGAATTCCCGTCGCTGAACCGGCCCCAGAGCAGCCCCGCCGCGTTTGCACACGAACGACCCGCTGGGGCTGTGGAAGGCCTGCAGCATGTTGTTGTGGCCCTCTGCCGCCAGCGGCGCCGGTTCGAAGGGTCCGCGCAGCCCGTAGTGCTGCCAGAGGGCCTGTTCCAGCTCGGGCCTCACTCCCGGACCCACTTGCGGGCGTTGAGGGCCGCCTCGGTGCGGTTTCTGACCTGCATCTTCGCCAGGATGTTCTTGACGTGGTTCTTCACGGTGCTCTCGCTGATGTCCAGCTCCCGCGCGATCAGCTTGTTGCTCAGGCCACGCGCCAGCAGGCGCAGCACGTCCTCCTCGCGCGGGCTGAGATGCTCGGTCTCGAGTTGCCGGGTGGTCAGCAGATGCAGGTATTTGCTCGCCACGCTCGGCTGGATGAACACCTCCCCCGCCGCCACCCGCCGCACCACGTCGAACAGCTCCTGTGGCCGCACGTCCTTGAGCAGGTACCCGCTGGCCCCCGCCCGGATACCGTCGAGCACATAGCCCTCGGTGTCGAAGGTGGTCAGGATCAGGACCCGCGACGGCAGACCGAGTTCCCGGATCCGGGCGGTGGCTTTCACGCCGTCGAGTTCCGGCATCTGCACGTCCATCAACACCACGTCGGGCTTGAGGTCCTGCACCAGCCGCACGCCGTCGGCGCCGTTGCCCGCCTCGCCCACGACCTCGAAGGCGTCGTCGGTCTCGAAAAGGGAGCGCAGGCCAAAGCGCATCAGCGGCTGGTCGTCGATCAGGGTGAGGGTAATGCTCATCTGGGGTGGACCTCCGGAGTGGATGAAAGGCGCAGAGGAAGCGTGGCCGTCACGGTGGTGCCCTCGCCGGGCCGCGAGCGCACGTCCAGGCGGCCTCCCAGCAGCAGCAGCCGCTCCTGCATGCCGCTGAGGCCGTAATGACCGGGCGGCACGCTGCTGGGGTCAAAGCCGGTGCCATCGTCCTCCACCCGCAGCACGGCGGCCTCTCCCTGCGTTTCCAGGACGACTTGAATCTGCCGGGCGTGCGCGTGACGGTGGGCGTTGTGCAGCGCTTCGCGCGCCACGCGGGCCAGCGCGTGCTCCTGCTGAGGGGCGAGCCGCAGGTCAGCGACGGCCACCTGGACCGCCGAACCCTCGCCGCCTCCCTGAGCCGAGAGCGCGCGGAGTTCCTCGGCCAGCGGGATGCGCTCGTCCTGACGCAACTGGGCGAGGCTCGCGCGCAGCTCCACGGTGGCGCCGCGTGACAGGTCTCGCGAGCGCTCCACCAGCAGCTGGGCCCTGGCCGGGTTCTTCTCCAGCAGCCGTTCCGCCGCGTCGAGTTGCACGGTGATGGTGGTGAGGGCGTGTCCCAGGGTGTCGTGCAGTTCCCGCGCCAGACGGGCACGCTCGCGCAGGGTGGCGAGTTCCTCGGCCTGCTGCGCGTGCTGCTCAAGCTGCCGGTTGGCGCGCCCGAGGTCCTGTCCGAGCCGGGTGGTGCGGCGCAGAATGAAGCCGAACATCGCCATCACCAGCAGGCCGATGCCGTCGCTCAGCGCCTGGAGAAGCGTGGGCGGCGTGGCAGACATGCTCTGCAGCAGCCAGACGTTGGCGGCCACCAGCGGCAGCGTGACCCGCTGGTGCCACTTCAGTGACATACACGCGCCGAGAAACAGCATGGTACAGACCGAGACGGTGAACCCCAACGCGGAGTTGAGCGTGATGAGGGCCGCGGCGCTGGTGAGCAGGCAGCCGAGGATGAGCCAGCGGAACAGCTCGGACGTCCCGTCCATGTCGTCGAGCCGCATCAGGACGTACACATACGCCGTGGCGACCGCGACGAACACGCCCATGCGCGCCCAGGCAGCCGGCCCCTCACTCAGAATAGTTTGCCCGACGACGAGCGCGGCGATCAGGGCAGCGATCGCCACGAACCGTCTCCAGAACCCCTGTCGCTCAGGCGCGACTCGCCAGGGCCAGACCACCGGCAGGATGGCCGTCATGACGACCGGGGCGAGCGTCCACGCAAGGAAGGGCATGCCTCAGCGTAACGGCCCAGATCGGGCGCGACATGCCCCGAAAGGGCTATCGCATTCCGGCCGCGCGGCAAAGGGGTTGACCCCAAAGCCCGAGCGTCGGAAGGACGTGGCCCTATCACTTCCCTGCACAGGCGCTGCACGTCAAGTTCAGCCTCCGTCGGTTTCATGTCTCTGCCAATACCTCGCCCAGCGTTGGGCGTGGACCTGACCGCGCTGCAGCCCCAGAGCCCAGGCGTCGGCTGGCTGCTGCACGGCGTCCAGACACGTCACACCTGGCATCCAGACTTGAACGAGGACCAGGCAGTTCCGGACTTCACGGCACATCACCACGCGCGCCACCCGCAACGGCCCAGCCTCAAGGAAGGCCAGCAGACGCACCATCCGCCACACCTCAGCCGCCTGGCCGAGGCGAGAGAGGCGGACCGCCACCATCTCCTCGGGGGTTTCCACCCTCCGTGTCGGAACCCTTGACCCGCCTGCCATGCGCGTCACGCCCCGGACGACAGCATTCAGCTCCTGGAGAGCCGAACGGACCTGTGCCGCCGATGGTCCTCCACCAGAGAGCATTTCCCCGGGGCGTCGGTAGGTCAGGCATTGCCCTCACCCTTCCACTCTCCACCCATCACGGTGAAGGGCGGGGCAGCGGCGAGCGGACGGCCAAACCCACAAGCAAAACAGGTCAGCGTGTGGACTCTCTGGTCGACGCTGTGGCAGGCGAAGGCAGAACGCTGCGGGGGGCACGCCGGAGGACACGGTCAGTGGAGATGACGGCGGCGCACATCGGTAAGGGCAGCGCCAAGCCACATCACCGTCAGTGGCCCCATCACGTCCCACGACAGGTTGAGCAGGCACGTCACGCCCAGCAGAGCCAGCAGGAGGCCGCTGACGGCGTACCGGTCAGCGACGGGGGACGCTCTGTGCGGGCCACCCAGCACGATCGTCAGGGCGAGGTGGAGAAGCTTGTCTGGCGGAAGTGGTTGTTCCGGCCTCAAGCCCGTTTTGATCCCACGCTCTGGCTTTGCGCCTGTACCCTATTCTTCGGCGGTGATAACAGGCTGGCTCAGGCAAACGGACCGCTCTGACCGGCCCACGCCGCCGTGATCCTGCCCCTGGGCGTCTTCGCCCTGACGCTGTATCTGTTGGTCTTTCGTCCGCGTGGTCTGAGTGTCGCGGCGGGCGCATTGACTGGAGCTGCGCTGGCGCTGCTGCTGGGCCTGGTGGGCTGGGCTGACGTGCGTGCCGTCTGGAACGACACCTGGAACGCCACCCTGACCCTGGTGGCCCTGATCGTGCTGAGCCTGCTGCTGGACGCGGCGGGGCTGTTCCGTTTCCTGGCCCTGCATCTGGCGCGGCGGGCGGCCGGCCACAGCGGACGCCTGTTCGCGCTGCTGGTGGTGTTCGGGGCGCTGCTGGCGGCGCTGTTCGCCAACGACGGCGCGGTGCTGATCCTGACGCCCATCGCGCTGTCGCTGTGCAGCGTCCTGGGCTTCTCACGGGCGGCGTCCCTGGGGCTGCTGTTCGCGGTGGGCTTCGTGGCCGACGCAGCCAGCCTGCCGCTGGTCACGTCCAACCTCACCAACATCATCAGTGCCGATCTGTTCGGGCTGCCGTTCGCCCGTTACGCGGCCGTGATGGGGCCAGTCAACCTAGTGGGCGTGGCGGTCAGCCTGGGGGTCTTGTGGCTGATGTTCCGGCATGCCTGGCCCGCCCGCTACGATCTTGCGGCCCTGCCGCCGCCCGCCTCGGCGTTGCTGGCGCCGCGCACCTGCTGGACGGGCGCGGGCCTGATGGCGGCGCTGCTGGCCGGATTTTTCCTCGCACCTGGAGTGGGCGTGCCGGTCAGTGGGGTGGCGCTGCTGACCGCCGCCGTTTTGCTGGGCGTGGCCGCCCTGGAACGCCGGGTGGCGCTGGGGCCCGTGTTGCGCGGCGCCCCCTGGGACGTGGTGCTGTTCTCGCTGGGGATGTATCTGGTGGTCTACGCACTCAAGAACGCGGGATTGACGGTCTGGCTGGCCGGGTTGCTGGGGACGTTTGCGGCCCACGGCGCAGCGGCCACCGTTTTTGGCACAGGCGGCATGATCGCGGCGCTCTCGGCGGTGACCAACAACCTGCCCGCCGTATTGATCGGCACGCTGAGCATTCAGGAGGTGGGCGGCGTTTCGCCTGCCCTGCGTGAGCTGATGGTCTACGCCAACATCGTGGCCGCCGACATCGGCCCAAAATTGACGCCCATCGGCAGCCTGGCGACGCTGCTGTGGCTGGGCCTGCTGCGGCAGAAAGGACTCGAGGTGTCATGGGGCGAGTACCTGCGCCTGGGCCTGATGGCCACGCCGCCCGTGCTCCTCGCCGCGCTGCTGGCACTGCTGTGGCGGCTGGGCGGTTGATGGCTGGGCGGCCGATTACGGCTTGCCCGGCCCTGGCCCCTTTTGATCGTCCTTGCCGGGCGGCCCCCGGTCTTCCAGCAATGCCCCGGTCTTGCGGTCAAAGCGCAGTTCCGTGACCACCTGGGCATTCAGCAGCAGGTAACAGTGAATCTGCGGCCCCATCACCCGCGCCAGATTGGACACCGTGAGGGCCGACACCTGCGCCTTCAGGGTGGCCTGCGCCCCGGCTTTCAGCCCCTTGCCTGTCGCCAGAAACCCTTCCTGGCCGCGTGGAACGAGGTGCCCCGTCTCATCCACGAAGACCCGCGCCACGGGCTGCCCCGCGTACAGCAGCGGCACGGCCAGACGTGGCCCGCCGGGCGTCTTCTGCGTCTCCGGCACGCCGGGGCTGAGCGCCGCCGCAATGGCCCGCGCCCGCACCAGATAACCCGCCGCCTCGGCAAAGCCTGCCAGCTCGGTCTGCGGCGGGGGCGGCGGCCTGGGTGGCCGCCCGCCCTGCGCCGACGCGACAGACAGCGGCACGGTCAGCAAAAGGGCAAGCAGCAGGGTTCTCACAAGGGGCGCTCCAGGGAACAAAACGAGAGAAGTGCGTCCAGATGGGCCGTGGTTCACGGCGTCCGGCGCACTTCAGATTCTAGGGGAGGGCGGTGACGCCCGGCTGACCGGTCAGCGCTGCAGAGCCGGCACGCCCCTGATCAGGGCCTCCGCAGCGTGGAGCAGATCGCGGCCCGCCTTCTGCTGGGCCTTGTTGGCGCTCTGGAGGTAGGTGCGGGCGTCGTTCAGGTAGCCGCGAATCCGGGCGTCGCTGGTCTGCGCGGCCAGGGCGTCCAGGCGGTCCAGGTCACGGGCAGCGGGCGCAGGATTGGGGGCGGCTTGATTGGGCGTGGCCAGACCGGGAGCCGCCGCGCCGGGCTGAGGCTGACCCCGCTCCATTCCCCTGGGGGCAGGCGGGCAAACCTCACTCTTGCCGCCCTGGTCACCTTTGCCTAGGCCCTTGTCCATCCTGTCGCCCTTAGGGGCTTTCGGTGCGGCTGGCTGGGCAGAGATTGTGCCGGGCGTCGGCTGGGCGGTGCTGGGCATGGCCGTACCAAGAGCGGGCGGGGCGGGGCGGGCACGTTCAGTGGTGCCGGGGCCACCAGGCGCAGGCCTCATCACCATGTCTGCGCCGGGCGCACAGCGGGCCGCACCAGGGCCTGCCTGACCGGGGACCAGGGGCGCGGGCGGGGCCTGAGGGGTGACGCCGGGGGCGGCAGTCTGCGGAGCTGTCGACTGGATGGGTGTGGCTGGGCTTGGTGTGGACGGGCTTGATGTGGCTGGGCGTGGTGTGGACGGGAGGGCTGCGCCGCCTGCCAGGGCACTGGCTCCCAGGCCCAGCAACAGGGTGGCGATCAGCATGGCGTTGGTCTTCTTCGTGGGTGCGTTCATGGTGGCTCCTTCGGGGCGGGGAAGTGGAGCGGTCCGCCCTTCAAGGAGCAAAGCTAGTCGCGCGGGCTGAACGCCTGAGGGGGCAAAGCTGAACGCGGGCTGAATGCGGGCAGGGTCAGCCCCACCTCCACCCCCCCGCCGGGCAGATTTCGGGCCAGCACGTCGCCGCCGTGCGCCAGGGCCGTGGCCCGCACGATGGCGAGGCCCAGGCCGCTGCCCTCGCCAGAAGGGGGCTCACCAGAGGTCGGGCCGCGCACGAACCGGTCAAACAGGCGCGACAGCAGCTCAGCGGGGATCTCGCCCGGATTGCGGACGCCCAGCGCGACACCCCCGCCCTCACGCCTACTCCACAGCACGATCGTGCTGCCGGGGGGTGAAGCGCTCACCGCGTTGCGGATCAGGTTCCACAGGGCGTCTTCCAGGCGAGCGCGGTCTGCCCAGCCCTCTGCGGCTTCAATTTCGGCGCGCACCGTCATCTGCGGGGCCAGGTCCGCTGCCGTGCGGGCCAGGGTGCCCAGCAGGGCGCTCAGACCAATCTGTTCGGGCCGCAGCGGTTCACCTGCCTCCAGCCGGTTGAGCTGCAACAGATCGCCCACCAGCCGCCCGGCGCGGCGGGCCTCGCGGCGCAGGCTCAGCAGGAGCCTCGTGCGCGCCGCCGGATCGTCGCCCACCTTTTCCATCAGCTCCAGCCCGGCGCTCAGGGAAGTGATGGGCGTCCGCAGCTCATGGCTGGCGTCCGCCGCGAACTGGCGGGTGCGCTCCTCGGCGGCTTCCAGCCGGGCGAAGGCGTCTTCCAACCGCGCCAGCATGGCATTCAGGGTCAGGGCCAGCGTCTGCACCTCGTCGCGGGCCTGCGGTACGGGCAGCCGTTCGGACAGCGAGGCCGCCGTCAGGCCCGCACTGCGCCGCGCCATCGTCCGCAGCGGGGCCAGGCCCACCCGCAAGAGGGCCGCGCCGATTCCCGCCGCCAGCAGGGAGGCCAGCGCCGCGCCCAGCACGTAGGTTCGCAGCACGTCGCCGCGCAGGGCGCCAACCTCCTCCTGACGCACGGCCAGACCGATCACTGCGTCGCCCGCGCGGGCCAACTGAAGGCCGTTCCACTGGCCCGCGCCGATGTTCAGCACATTCTGAACAACGCCGGCAGGCGGGCGGGGATGCGTGCCGCTATCTGAAAACAGTGTCTGCCGAGGCGTGACGATCACGCCCCAGGTGCCGCTGGACAGCGCCAGGCTGAAGACCTCGTACTGCAACAGCAGCAGCCCGTCACCGCTGACGGCGCCACCTGCGCCGCTGCGTTCCTGATCCCGCGCCACCACCGCCAGTTGTCCGGCCAGGGCGCGGGACGCCTGCTCCTGGGCAAAGCTGCCGATGCGGGCGTTCAGGTACAGGCCCAGCGGCAACAGCACCGCCAGCAACAGCCCCAGCAGCACGCCCAGCAAGCGTCCGCGCAGGCTCAGGCCAGCGGGATTCAAGCTGGCTCCGGCTCTCGCAGCCGCAACACATACCCGGAGCCGCGTACAGTGTGCAGCAGCTCCGGACGGCCCAGCGCGCGGCGCAGCTGGCGCACGTAGACCTCCACAATGTTGTCGTCGCCCATGAAGCCAGCGCCCCACACGCTGTCCAGCAGCGCCGCCTTGGACAGCACCCGCTGCGGGTAGCGCAGAAAGGTCTCCAGCACGTCCAGCGCCCGTGGACTGAGTTCCAGCACCCGCCCGGCCCGACGCGCCTCGCGCAGGTGAACGTCGAACTGGAGATCGGCGAAGCCGAGCACCGCGCCGACCTGCGGCTGTGAGCGGCGCAGCACCGCCCGCACGCGGGCCATCAGCTCGCCGAACACGAAGGGTTTAATCAGGTAATCGTCGGCTCCGGCCTGAAGGTGGGCGATCCGGTCATTCACGCCGTCGCGGGCGGTCAGCACCAGCACGGGCGTCTCACCGCGTTCGCGCACGGCGCGCAGCACGGCGCTGCCATCCAGACCCGGCAACCCCAGATCCAGAATGATCACGTCGGGCCGGATGCGGGCGAACAGTTCAAGCGCCTCGCCGCCGGAACGGGCGCGCACGGCGGTAAAGCCCTCGTAGCCAAAGCCCAGCTCCAGCAGCTCGCCGATGGCCGGATCATCCTCCACGATCAGCACGGTGGACGTGGGCGGCAGGGGCGGTTCGGCCATGCCCGCTACTGTAGCGGCGCACAGAACGGCGCGGGAGGGCTGGCCCCACGGAGCGTCAACAGACCCCCAATAGTGCAGCGTGCCGCCGACGCGCCGGCGAAAGGCTGAGAACCACCGGGAATCCAGCATCAGCGGGTTCGAACGTCCAGTCAGCAGCACCGCCACCCCGAGTGCCGGGCAGCGGCCAGCACATGGCGGTCAAGTGGATTGGGCAGCGCGGGGCCAGAGATCAAGGCGTCGTATCCGTGACGCCCAGCAGTCAGCGCCGTCCGGTCAGCCGATCAGGAAGCGTTCCTGCCCCAGCTTGACGGTGACCTCGATGTCGCCGCCCAGCGCCTGCACAAAGGCGCGCAGGGTGGCCAGCTCGGTCTTGTCCAGGTCACCGCGCTCGATGCGTGAGACCCGTGACTGAGAGCTGCCCAGCCGCCGTGACCGTTCCTCCTGATTCAGGCCGGTGGCGCCGCGGACCTCGGCCAGCCGATGGGCGCGCACCTGGGCCAGCGCCTTACCCTTCAGCTCTGCCACGCGCTTCCCGTTCACGCGTCCGTCGGCCCCGGCCCCCGCGCGCACAGCTTTTCAGTTCTGGGCCTTCATATTTCCTCCTCGTCGTAATCTCCAGCCAGCCAGCGTTCGTAGCGCTGCTCAGCCAGAGGGGTGTGCTGGCCGTACCACTGCTTCCAGCGACCGGCCTTATCACCGGCCGTAAGCAGGATGACCTGCCGCGTGGGATCGAACGCGAACAGGATGCGGATCTCGCTTCTTGTTACCGATTCCAGCCGCAGCTCCTTGAGGTGGGCCAGCTTGGAGCCGCGTAGCGTGTCCACAAGCGGTCGACCCCAGCCTCGGCCAGTAGGTCTACCGCTGCCGTGACCAGCTGCCCTAGCCACCAACCTCAAGTTCCGAGACTCGACCACCTCATCCTGGCCCTGACCTCTGTTTGCGGCTCCTACTTTTTCCGGTTCTTCTTGCGGCTGGCCTTGGCCATGTTGCGCCGCATCTTGGCGTGCGCCTTCTTCGCGGCGGCGGTGCGTTCCCCACGGAGGGGAATCGGGATTCCTCGTCCCTGAGCGAGCTCGGCGTTGTACGTCTGCATCCAGCTGCGGATGCCCGCTTCACTGGTCATGTCGAAGCCGCGCTCTGCGCCGAGCATCATCATGCTCTTGGCCGGCCCAAAATTCTCGGGATTGCCCAATTCCTGGGCAAGCGACTCGGCCGCCTCGTCGCCCAGGAACTCAAGGAGCTCGGGCGCCTGAGGCAGCGCGTACTCGCGGCCCAGGAAGCGCCAGAAGGCCTGCAACTCGGTGACGATCTCCGGAGCACTGTCGGGTGTGGTGGAAACCTGGCGCGGGAAGATCTCCAGCAGGACCTCATCGAGGTCTGCCACCGTCATCTGTGCCGGCGTGACGCCGCCGTGCGTGACGGCGTAGGTCAGGAAGACGTCTGTCCAGCTGCCCGAGGTGTCGTTTCCCTGGAAGTGGGCTCGGCCTTCAGGGGAGGCGTGGAATTGCTCGATGAGGGCGAGCTGGTAGCTGGCACGGGCCTCATCATCCAGCTCGCCGTGAGGATCAAAGAGGGTTCGGTGGATATTGAACGCCATCACTCACCTTACAGCCCGTTGAACGGTATCGTCCCTCCCGCCCTCTGGAGCCACTGACTCCTGAAGATAAATCCAGGTGCCACCTGGCCGTCGGCTGAGGCCCTCGGATAGACAGTCTCACCACATCAGGCAGCGGCGGCAGCGACACGCGTACTGGATGGATGCGCGTAGATCGTCGTGGTCTGAATCGAATCATGCCCCAGCAATACCCGAATCCCGTCCAGTGAGCGGCCTGACTCGATCAGCGCCGTGGTGAAAGTGTGTCTGAGTTTGTGGGGGCTGACCCTGGCCACGTTCAGGCCAGCGCGGCGGGCGGCGTCGAGCATGCCCCCGACGCTGCGCGCCTGCATCTGCTGGCCAGATCGTTTGCCCGAGAGGGGAGGCCACACCCACGGGCTGACCGGGTTGCCGGACATCCGCCGCAGGCGCAGCCAGCGCGTCAGGGCACTTCTGGCAGTCTCGGACAGCGGCACGCGCCGTCCTTGTCGCCGTTGCCGATCACGCGCACAGCGATGGACTGCCCGTCGCGGGATTCGATCTGGTCAATGTCCATCTCGCGCCAGGCTGTTTCCATTCGCACGGCGAGCACGACAGACCGGGAGCCCTCATCTGACTTCCCGCCGGCGCAGGGCCTCGTCGCTCCATCTGGCCTGGATCCTGGGCCTGACCCAGCGCGCCCTACCGCGCCGGGTCAGGCCCAGGTAGATCTGAGTTGAGCGAGGACGGAGTGGGATTTTGACAACAACTCGCATTATTGTCAAAATATTCCGGAAGAGGTGGTCCTTGAACTCTAGTCCAACTTTCATTTCAACCCAGACCTCCACCGCGCCGACCCCGCCGTCCCCCATCCGGCTGCCCGGAGGCTACGCATGACCCTGGCGCCCACCCGCTCCGCGCTGGCGCTGAGCGACCTGAGCGATCAGGCGCTGCGTGTCCGGGCCGTGGAGGCCGCGGCCACCTACGACACTGAGATGCTGTGCCTGGTGCTGCTGGCCTACATGCGCTCGGGCTCCCGTCAGGGCGCCCGCACCAGTCCGCGCACCTTGACCGCCTATCAGGTGGCGGCGCGCGACTACGTCCCCTGGGCGCAGGCAGGCGGCGTCTCGTTGCTGCGGCCCGGCCACCGCGACGGCGGCCGCTACCTGGCCCACCTGCAGGAACGGCCCAGCGCAGGGCGCGGCCGACGCGGGCCGCTGGCGCCCGCCACCATCGCGCAGTACGTCGCCGGTGCCCGCGCCCTGCACCGCGCCCTGACCTGGGCCGGGGCCAGCGACGCCAGTCCGTTTCTGACCACCAGCGCCCCGGCGGACCGCACCCCGGCCATCGAGCGGCGGCCGCCCTACCGGGATGAGCTCGAGCTGTTGCTCGGGGCGTGCGAACCCCGGCTCGCAGCGCTGCTGCTGCTGTGCGCGCACGGGGGCCTGCGCGCCGGCGAGGCGCTCGCGGTGCGCATCAGCGACCTCGAGGGGGGCCGACTGGTGGTGCGCGGCAAGGGTGGGAAACTGCGGCGCGTGCCGCTGAGCCGCCGGACCCGCGAGGCGCTGGCGGGCCTGGTCCCGGTCGACACGGACGGCCGCCTGTTCAGCTGGACCTACGCTCAGGCCGCGTACCGCATGCGCCAGGCCACGCGGGCCGCCGGGTGGCCTGGGTCCTGGCGGGGGTTTCATGCGGCGCGCAAATACGGCGGGACGCGGCTGTACGGGCGGGTCAAGGATTTCACGCGCGTGAGCCTGTTCCTGGGCCACGCCAGCGTGGATACGACGCGCCGCTACGTCGCGGTGGATCCGGACGACGTGGCCGCCGAGGTCGAGGATTTCTAGCGCAGAGCGGCAGGGTGCCGGCGCTGAACGGGGGTCCCCAGATGCCCTGGATCGGTCACCAGGTTGCCAGCAGGTCCCGGCTCTGGGCGCCGCCATACACATCCACCCCACCTGGCGTGCTACTCCTGAACAGCACATTAAGCGTCCATGTCAGCGTTCCTTTGTCCAACTGCCGAAGGAACGGCCCCTTGCCCAGGGCTGCGGCCCGCCCCCGCTGGAGGTTACGCCCATGGCTGAAGACCGTCAGGACCTGTTCCGCTACGTCGTTGAAGAGTTCGCCGAGGACTACCACGAGGGCGAGTTGCAACGCCGCGAGTTCCTGCGCCGCATGACCCTGCTGGGCGGCGGCGTGGTGGGCGCGCGGGTGCTGCTGACCTCGCTGGGGATCGCGGGCATCACCTCTGCCGAGCTGGCCAGCGCCCAGACCGCCCCGCCCCAGCCGGACCCGGCCAAGGGCGCGGGGATGGTGGACCCGCGTGACCCCGCCATTGTGGTAAAGCCCGTCACCTACGAGGCGGGCGGCTTTACCCATCTGGCGTACCTGGCCCGCCCGGCGGGCAACGCTCCCGCGCCTGGCTTGATCGTCATCCATGAGAACAAGGGATTACAGCCACACATTCAGGACATCGCGCGCCGACTGGCCAAGGCCGGCTACATTGCGATGGCCCCTGATCTGGTGTCCAACATTGGCGGCACCCAGCAGTACATCGACACCGCCCAGATTTCCAGCTCTCTGGCGCAGACCTCTGGCGACGAACACATCACCCATCTGAAGGCGGCGCTGGCGGTGCTGAAAATGCAGCCGGGCGTGCGAAAGCTCGGAGCAGTGGGGTTCTGTTTCGGCGGCGGCCTAACCTGGCGGCTGGCCACCGAAGCCCCCGAACTGGTGGCCGCCGTCCCCTTTTACGGCCCGGCTCCTGACGCCGCCAAGGTCCCGAACATCAAAGCGGCGGTGCTGGGCATCTACGGCGGCACCGATACTCGCATCAATGCCGGGATTCCCGCGCTGGAAACGGCCCTCAAAGCTGCTGGCACCGTCTACGGCATCAAGATCTACGAGGGCGCGGGCCACGCGTTCAACAACGATACGGGGGGCAATTACGTCAAGGCCGCGGCCGACGACGCCTGGGCACAGACGCTGGCGTGGTTTGACCAGTACCTCAAGGCGTGATACGGATTCCGTTTGTTTCGTGTAGGAACCGGGAGAGCGCCGGTTCCTACACTCCACGTCCGGAACCCGTTTTTCTCTTTCTCGCTCTGCTCGGATTTCCAGGTGTTTCCAACACCTTTCAATCGGAGTCCGTATGAGTCTGCAAAAATTCCTGCGAAAGGAACGCGGGCGGGTGCCGACAGGTGCTGGTCCGCCTTGGCCCCGGCCCGGCCCGTTGCGGTCCGGCAGTTTCCAGACCACTGCTCAACATTGAATGAAGCTGGCATGGGAGTTGCAGAACTGTCTGACACAGGCTCCAGCCACAATACAGCATGTCCGGATTGCCCCGCCTGCTGCTGACTGGTCTGGCCCTGTGTAGTGTGGCCGCTGCCCTGCCCGCCAGCACCACCCTGAAAAACATCCGCCACGAGTATCAGGGGCCAGACAACTGCGCGCCCGTCACCGCCCTGACCATTCTGGGCTACCACGGCACCCGCGTCACCCAATCGGCAGCCGCCTCGGCCCTGAAAGACTATCCCGGCGATCCCCAGGTCACCAGTCTGGAACTCGCCGCTTACCTGGGCAGATTCGGCCTGCGCAGCGTCATCCGCTACGCCGGCACGCCCGAAGTGCTGCGCGAACTGGTCTCGCGCGGCTTCCCGGTGGTGGTGCAGCAGCGCCTGAAACCCGGCAGCAACGTGGCCCACTTCCGCACGGTCTACGGCTACAGCGCCGGCTCCTTTCTGACCAGCGATCCCCTGCGCGGGCCGTCGCTGCGCCTGAGCAACGCCGAGCTGACCGAGCTGTGGCGCTACTACAACGGCGAGTACCTGGTGGCCTACCCGCCGGCCAGGGAGAGCGAGGTGCGGGCGGCCATGGGCGACGACTTCAACGCCACGGCGAACTGGCAGAACGCCCGGCAGACAGGCGAGCGGGCGGTCAAGGCGCGGCCCGGCGATCCCTACGCGTGGTGGGGGCTGGCGAAGGCAAACCTGCGGCTGGGCGACGCCCAGACGGCGGCCAATCAGTTTGACCGGGCGGTGAATCTGGGCGTGCCCACCATCTATTACCTGTACCGCCAGGAGGCGTTCGAGGCGTGGACGCAGGCGGGGTGGTACACCAGGACGCTGCAGCTCACCGCACGGGCGCTGGACGCCTGGCCAAAAAGCAAGGAATTGCAGAAGTTCCGTGATCTGGCGCAGGGACGGCTCAACAGAGAGGGCTGAAAAGGCCCGGAGGCGCGTCGGCTTCCGGGCCAGTCCTCTCCATTGGACGCGGGGGTCAGCGGCCTTCCTCCGCCGCGTCTGGGACGACGAGGCCCTCAGCAGCCTGACCCTGCGGACTGCCCGAGTCGTTCAGATGGCCGCGCGGCCCGCCGTCATGCCCACCACTCCGCCCACCGGGGCCGTGTCTGCCGCGTCCATCCGGCCCGCCCCCTGGACTGTCCAACCCGGTCCACTGGGCCGCGAGCGTCTGCCCAGGCTGATCTTGCCCAGGAAGACGGACTGCCGCCCATTCCCAGCGGTGTTGACGACGTCAGTGCCCCGAATGTTCCGTCCCGGTGTGGCCAGGCGGAGCCTGCCCCGACAGCGAGGCGGTCACGCCCAGCACCGCCAGCAGGGTCAGGGCCTCGGCGGCCAGGCGCGGACGCACGCCGCGGTCCAGGGCGAAAGCACGGCGGACGATGACGGCGGCCCCCAGCGCCAGCCCCACCAGCCCCACCTTGAGCAGCAGCGTGCGCCCGTAGCCCGAGGCGGGCAGTTGCCACAGGTTGCCGGCATGCTCCAGCGACATCCACACGCCGCTGACGCCCAGCACCAGTACCGAACCCAGCGCGTAGGGGGTGAACCTGCGGGCCAGGGCGGTGGTGGCCTGAGCTGAGCTCAACAGCGCGAAGACCCCGCCCACCCACAGGCACATCGCTCCGCCGTGCAAGGTGTGCAGGACGTGGACGGGCTGACCATGCGAGGCCCCGTGGCCGATGCCGGCCAGTCCCCACAACAGCACCCCGGACGCGCCCAGGACGGCCAGCCACGTCAGTTCCGCGAGTTCGGCGGCCAGCAGGACCAGTCCGCCAATCCACAACACCAGCACGGCCCGGCCCGCCCCCGTCCCCGTCAGGTAATCAAGAATGTCGGCAGGGGCGGTGAAGCCCAGCGACGACAGGGTGCTGGACACGCCCAGACCGCCACCCAGAATCAGCAGCGCCAGCCCAGTACCCAGCCAGCCGAGGCCCGGATGCCCCGGCGTCAGCAACCGGCGGGCCGCGGCGCCGCCCACCAGCAGCGCTGCGCCCAGGTACAGCAGCAGCTTGGGCAGGAGGTCAGGCGTCACTTCACCGTGAAGACGCTGTGTCCCGTGACCGGGTGGCCGTCCTCGGACAGAATTTTCCAGGCCACGACGTAGATGCCAGCCCTCAGCCCCGGCCTGAGGGGAAGGCGGAGCTGGGCGGCCAGAGTCCTGGCGGTCAGCGGTCCGTTGGCCAGTTCGGGGGCGTCGGCCTTCAGGGCCAGCGCCGCTTTCGCGCCGTCCTCGGGCGATTGCCCCGGCCCCAGGGCCATCACCCGGAAAGTGCTGAAGCGCAGCTCGATGGGTTCACTGAATTTCAGGGCGATTTCTTTCGGGGCGCTGACGGTGGAGTCGGCGGCAGGAGCCAGAGCGGTGACGGCGGTGTGGGCGGACGCAGTGCCGAGCCCAAGGGCCAGCAGCAACAACAGTGAGCGCATAGAACCTCCAGAACCGGGACAGGGTCTCCCCTGCCCCAGCCCCGATTACTTGACGGTGGTGTGGCTGGCGGGCGCCGTGTCGGGCTGGGTGTCGTCCCAGGCCACCACGCTGCCGTCGGCATAGGTCTGGTAGACCTTCCAGACCAGTTCACCTGCGGCCCCAGGGTTCTTCGCCTGGAAGAAGAAGCGGGCATATTCCATCGGGGCGATGGTGCCCGTCCAGACCACCTCGGTCACGAGGCCATCGGCATTTTTGGTCAGCGTGCGGGTAAAGCCAGGGGTCACCTGAAAGCGGCTGATGCCCACGCCTGCGGGGACCACCAGGCGAATCTGGGTGGTGGCCAGGTCTTTTTCCACAGGCACGTTCAGGCGGTAGGTCTCGGATTTTCCAGCGGCGGATTCGGACAGGCCCGTCTCTGTGCGGACGGTGGCATGGGCCGCGGCGAAGGACAGCAGCAGGGCAGCGGACAGCATAAAAATTTTTTGCATGGTGAAACTCCTCCTCTGAAAAAGGCGGGGGCGCTGAATGTTCAGAGGGAAGCAGGGGGCGCGCGGGCGTCGGCGTGACGCACGGTGGCGGGATGGTGGGCCGGGACGGAGGCCAGACGCCGAGCGGCCAGACGCGGCGGCGCCGTCGGCAGCGGCAGCACGCCCGCCTCCAGCGCGAACGCACCCGTGACGCAGAACGGACAGTGGGCGGCGTGGTGGTGACCCTCTTTGGTGGGGTCACGGCCTGGACGCGGCGACGGCGGGAAGCCCGCTTGCGGCGACTGAAGAGGTGAGCTGACCGGCGGCGCTGAATGGTGGGAGAACCTTACCCCCACCGGCCCAGCCCCGCGCAGGGTCACCGCGCCAGTCGCCTGGGCCAGGTCCACCATGCCGCCTGCCCGCAGCTGGAAAGCGAAGGCGGCCACCAACGTCAGCGCCGCCAGAACCTGGCGGAGCAGAGGGGCGACACGGGGGCTTTGCACGCTGGCGACAGTGTAGTTCAGGCGAACGGCTCAAACGTCCCCGGTGGGTTCCGCTGACCGGGGCCTCTTGATGAAGCTGCATTCGGCCGCGGGGCTGTCAGACTGGGCCTCAAGCCATGACTCTCCCGCCCACCACTGACCCCCTTCTGGACGCCGCCGACCTGCAGGCCATCATCGACAGCAGCGCCGACTGCATCAAAGTGCTGGACCTGGACGCCCGGGTGCTGTCCATGAACGCCGGCGGCATGAAGACCATGGAGATCACGGATTTCAGCGTGTGCCAGGGCCTGCTGTGGCCCACCTTCTGGGAAGGCGAGGCCCGCGCGCAGGTCGAGCAGGCCCTGGACGCCGCCCGCGCCGGGCAGACCACCACCTTCGAGGGGGCCGCCAGGACGTTTGCCGGCACCCCGAAGTGGTGGGAGGTGCGGGTCTCGCCGCTGCGCGCCCCGGACGGCGCCGTCACCCGGCTGCTGGCCAGCAGCCGGGACATCACGGCCCGCACGGTGGCAAAACAGCAGCTCGTCGAGGCCCAGCACCAGCTCAAGACCCACGCCCAGGTGCTGGAAGTCCGCGTGGAACAGCGTGAGCGCGCGCTTGAGGCCTTCGTCCGGTTCACCACCCAGGTGGCCAGCAGCACCGATCTGAACGACCTCGCCACGGCGGCCAGCGACATCCTGCGGGACGCGGTGGGCGGCGCCATCAGCGGCTTTTACCTGGTCAAGGGCGAGATGGCGTACCCGGTGGTGTTTTCCAGCAACACGCCGGCGGAGGTGATCGCGGCCCGCCGGGCCGGGCTCGCCCTGAGCGCGCCGCTGGTGGCCAGCGCCCTGGCGCGGCGCGGAACGGCGTTTGTGGGCGGCGAGGCCGGACGCCTGCAGTCGGTGGGCCACGCCAGTGCGCTGAGCGTCACGGCCTACCATCACGGCGACCAGCCCTACGCCCTGTTCGCCGCCGGGACCCCGCGCCCCGAATGGACCGCGCAGGAACAGGCGATCATCGAGTCGGTGGGCCGCGGGCTGGGGCTGGCCCTGGAACGGGCCCAGCAGTCCCGGCAACTGCAGGAACGCACGGCTGGACTGGACGCCTTCGTGGCCTTCAGCGAGGCGTCCAGCACGACGACGGACCTGCTGGTGCTGGCCCGCGCGGCGGTGGAGGTGCTGGAGACCACCTTGCAGGTGGTCAGTGCCGTGTATTTCGAGCTGGACGGTGACCTGTGGAAGGCCCGCGTGTGGTCCGAAGGCTTTGCCCCGGAGGTTGTGGCGGTCTTGACGGCAGGTCTGCCGCAAGACGCCCCCAGTTCTGCCGAGGCGATCCGGACTCGGCAGGCGGTGTTTGTGCCGGGCTGGTCTGCGGGCAGCGTGGCGATAGCCGAGACGGAAGCATTTGGAGCCGGCGCCTTTTACCCGTGCTTCGTGGGCGACACCCCGCGTGGCCTGCTGGGCATGGGCACGCAGCGGGCCGGGGACTGGACACCCCGCGAGGAAGCGGTGTTCAAGGCGGTGGGCCGCAGCCTGACCCTGGCCCTGGAACGCGCAGAGCGCGCCGCGCAACTCGCGGCACGCACGGTGCAGGTCACCGAAGCCGCGCGCGCCCAGGCAGCCTTCGTGGCCTTTACCGAGGCGGTCGGTTCGGAGACCGACGTCCACAGCCTGGCCCGGCTGGCCACGTCGGTGGTGCAGGCCCAGATGGACGAGGTCAGCGCGGTGTACTACGAACGCTGCGGTGACGTCTGGCAGGCGGTGGCCTGGTCCGCCGACGTCAGCCCGGACGGGGCGGCGCAGCTGCGGCGCGGCGCGGCGCTGGACGCCCCGAACTTTCAGGAGGCGGTGGCGTCGGGAGCGGTGGTGTTCTCGGACGGCTGGAACGCCCACGCCCACGCCCTGCCCGAGACCACCATGTACGGCGCGGCGGCGTTTTACCCGCTCGTCATCGGCGGCGAGACCCTGGCGATCCTGGCGGTGGGCAAGCCGACGGGCCTCCACTGGAGTCCGCGGGAGCAGGCCACGGTGCGCGCGGTCGGCCGGGGCCTCGGGCTGGTGCTGGAGCGCACGGCGCAGGCGCGTGAACTGACCGTGCAGCGCGACGCCCTGGCCTCGCGCACCCAGGAACTTCTCGCCGCGAACGAGGAACTCGACGCGTTCACGTACTCCGCCTCGCATGACCTGCGCACCCCCATCCGGCACGTGATGGGCTTTGCCGATCTGGCCCGCGCCGCCCTGGTCCGGAATCAGCCGGAGAAGATCGGCCGCAACCTGGACATCATCCAGCAGGGGGCCATGCGCATGAACGGGCTGATCGACGGGATGCTGATGCTGTCGCGGGCCGGACGGCAGGACTTCCAGCCCCGGATGGTTTCCCTGGAACCGCTGGTCGTGCAGGCGCAGCAGGACGCCCAGCTTGAATTTCCGGAGCAGGTGATCGACGTTCAGTTTCCGGGTGGCGTGATGGTCTGGGGGGACGGGACGCTGCTGCAACAGATCATGACCAACCTGATCGGCAACGCGGTGAAGTACTCCACCCGGCAGGACGTCTCCAGGGTCACGGTGCAGGTGGACGAGACCGAGACCGAGTGGACGGTCGCCGTGCACGACAACGGGGTGGGCTTCGATCCCCGGTACGGTGGGAAACTGTTCGGAATCTTCCAGCGCCTGCATACGCAGGAGGCCTTCCCCGGAATCGGGGTGGGCCTGGCGACGGTGCGGCGCATCGCGCTCAAGCATGGCGGGCGGGTGTTCGCCGAAAGCGTCCTGGGGCAGGGGGCCACCTTTGGCGTGACCCTGCCCAAACCCATGGCGTGACGCCGGTGGGTCCAGCCCCTTCGGCAAGGGCTGCTGCGGCCGACACCGCTCAGGGCTGCTGGTAGGTCACCCGGTACATCACGCCGTTGCCGTCGTCGCTCACGAACAGCGCGCCGTCCGGGGCCACCTGCACGTCGGCGGGGCGGCCTGAGGTGGACAGGCCCAGCGCACCCAGAAACCCGGTCATGAAGTCCTTCGTTTCTCCGGTGTTGGGGTCCACGGTGATCACGCTGTAACCGCTCTTCTGTGGGCGGTTCCACGAGCCGTGCAGGGCCACGAACATCTTGCCCCGATACTCGGCGGGAAACGCCTGGCCGGTGTAAAAGGCCAGGCCCAGCGGCGCGGCGTGGGCGGTGGTGGTGGCGAAGGACGGTTGGGCCGCCTCGCAGACGGCTGGGGACTTCTTGCCGAAGTCCTTGTCCCAGACCTGGGGTTCACCGGCAGCCACCGGATAGCAGTACGGCCAGCCGTAATTCTTGCCGTCCAGCACACGAAAAAAGGATTCGGGCGGGGTGTCGCTCCCGGCCAGGTCACGCCCGTTGGCGGTGGCATACAGCGTGCCCTCAAACCACTCCAGGCCCACGGCATTTCGCAGACCCGTGGCAAAAGGCCGCCCATTCTTGCCGTCGGCGTCGTAGACCCAGACGGTGGCGCGCTGGGCGTTCTCTTCCTCGCACACGTTACAGGTGCTGCCCATCGCCACGTACAGCCTGTCGTCCGGCCCAAAGACGATGGTGCGCGAGTGGTGTCTTCCCCCGGCTTCCAGGGTGATGATCTTCTCGGGCGCGGCCTCCGGTTTCAGGTCGCCGTCCTTGTAGGGCATCCGAATGACGCCGTCGGTGTTGGCGACGTACAGGTAACCGCCGTGAAAGGCCAGACTGTTGGGCTGGTCCAGGGCCGACAGGTAGGTCTGCAGCGTGTCCAGGCGGCCGTCCCTGTCGCGATCCGCAAGCACCAGCACGCGCCCGGTGCCGGGGTCCTGGCCCTCGTCGGCCACGAACAGATCACCGTTTGGCGCAAAGGCCATCAGGCGAGGCTTGCCGAGGTCCTGGGCGTACAGGTCCGCTTGAAAGCCGGCCGGAAGAGTCAGTCCGGCGTTGGGCCTGCTGGTGTCGGGCCGCTGAACCACCGCGCAGGAGCTGAGGGCAAGCAGGCCGCCGAGAAGGACCATGCAGACTGGTTTTGAAAGGGACATGGCTCAGCAGACCGCAGAGACATGAGGGAGCTGAGTCAATTGTTTAAAGCGTACCCCAGGCTCTTTTCGGCTTTCCTTTGCGGAAGGGCGGGAGTTCCCTGCACAGGACGCGGCCCCGCCATACCGGAGGGTGCAGTTTTTGGGCCACACGGTTCCGGATGGTCATGCGCCAACGCTCCCGCAGACCGGCCGAATTGGCAAGGAGTGATCAGGCCCGACATCGACAGCCGGTTCACCTGAACCTTCGCAGACACGCGGGCAAAGTTGAATCTCCGGTCGTGGACGGCTGGGCGGGGCCATCAGTCGTCACCGGTCTTGCGGTGCGGCTCGTCCAGCCGTTTGGACTGCGAGGAGCCCACCTGACGCAAAAAGATGGTCAGCACCACGATGACCGCCACCGCCAGGAACTCGCTTTGCCAGTTCTGGAAGGACTCGAACCAGAACTCTGGCTGGCCCAGGAACGCCCAGAGCGTTTCGGCGTTCTGTCCGCGGGCCAGCCGCTCCAGGTTGTCGTCCTGCCACGAGTTGCGCAGGTGCATCAGCAGGGACAGGACAAAGAGGCCCAGCAGGGCCAGCGTCAGTGAATTGCGCCGCCAGAACCTCGCCTGGGCGGCCGCCCGCCGCTCCTGCTGGTCCTGCTGACGTTGCGTGTCGTCCTTCTCGTCCTCGTAGGGGTTGGATTCGGCGCTGCCGCGCTGCTTGAGGTGAATGGTCAGCACCACGTAGGCGGCCAGTTGCAGAAACTCGCTCTCCCAGTTCTCTGCGGTGGCGGACCAGAAGTGCGCCGAGGCCAGGTACTGGGCGAAATTCAGGGTGTGCTGTTTCAGGTTCCCGAGTTCCTGGTTGTGGCCGGCCCAGCCACTCAGGGCCTGCGCCAGCCAGAACAGCAGGAAGAAGCCCAGCAACACCAGGAGCAGCGCGTTGTCGGCCCAGAACCGTTTCATGCCCCGTTCTCCCGTCTGAGGGCCACGTTCTGGACCGGGCGAATGCTGGGGGTCTCCATGCCTCATTCTGCGTCCACGCCTCACCCAGCTGAGGGGTGCCCCGGCCATCAGGCCGTGTGCTGCACGCCCGGCGTTTCCAGGGTCTCGGTGCCGTGCTCAACCACCCGTCCGCCGGCGGACCGGGCCACGCTCCGCAACGTCAGTTGCCAGGTGCGGCGCTGCGCGGCATGAACGCCAAGCAGGTAGGCCAGTCGGTCAAAGTGCGAATGGCTGCGAAACAACGACTCGATCTGCAGCCGCATCCGGCCCGGCTGTGCTCCTGGCAACACGCGGAAGTCCGTGGTTCCCGCCTCGGGGTGCAGCCGCAGCGTCCGGGCACGGAACCCCAGGGGGCCGACGCGTTCGATCACCACCCGTCCCCGCCGACTCAGGAACATCAGAATCCACAGGCGGGTGTCCTGCCGGACGGGCGGCACCGGATGATCCAGACCCCGGAACCACGCCAGCAACTTCGGCGCGTGTTCGGGCAGATGGTGGCGCCAGTGTTCGGCCGTCTCCTCAGGTCCCAGTGTGGCCCCCTCGAGGTCCAGCCAGTAGCGCCTGCGGGTCAGCGGTCCCACACCGTCCTGGGGGGTGGAGGGACGCAGCGGATCGCGCGGACCTTTGATGATCACGGCGGCGGTGACCAGGGCAACCGCCCACAACACGGGGACACGGGGGAACATGGAACACCTCCAGGGTGAGGGACGTCAGATCGTCTGGGCGGAATGGGCGCTGACGGGCGCCGCAGCGTGATCTCCGGGGAGCGGGACGGAATGAACATCACCGTGAAGTTCACCGGGAGAAAATGTCGCCCCGCCTGACCCCATGCCGTTGGAAACAGAACACGCCGGCGGCCCGGAGCCGTTGTCGGGGCAGGTGCCGGGCGCCTGATCTCTGGAGGGGCCGGACCCCCAGCGTCACCAGTGGTTTGGACCCAGAAGCCCCCAGCAGACGCCGCCATGCCCCGCCAACGGTCTAGGCGGTCAGCTCGCCGCCGGTGATGGCATAGATGGCCCCGGTGGTGTAACTGCTGTCTGCCGAGGCCAGCAGCACGTACGTGGCGGCCAGATCAGCCGGCTGACCCGGGCGGCCCAGCGGGGTCTTTTGCCCGAATTCCGGCGCGGCGTCGGCGTCACCCTGGACCACCAGCGGGGTCCAGATCGGCCCCGGAGCCACCGAGTTGACGCGGACGCCCTGATCCGCCAGCAGTTTGGCCAGTCCTTTGGTCAGCGTGACCACCGCGCCCTTGGTGGACGCGTACGCCAGGATGCTGGGCGAGGGCTGGTAGGCCTGCACCGACGACGTGTTGATGATGCTTGCCCCGGGTTTCAGATGGGGCAGCGCCGCCTGGCACAGAAAGAAGATGGCAAAGACGTTGGTGCGGTAGTGCCGCTCCAGCTCTTCAGGCGTGATCTCGGCCAGCGTCTTGAAGTTGTTCTGGTACGCGGCGTTGTTGACCAGCACGTCCAACCCCCCGAATTCGGCCACGGTGCGCTGCACCAGCGACTGGCAGTGGGCTGGATCGCCGATGTCCCCGGCCAGGATCAGCGCCCGCTGTCCGGCCTCGCGCACCAGGCGGGCGGTGTCCTCGGCATCGGCGTCCTCGCTGAGGTAAGACACCACCACGTCGGCCCCCTCGCGGGCGAAGGCCAGGGCCACCGCCTTGCCAATTCCGCTGTCGGCCCCGGTGATCAGCGCCACCTTGCCCGCCAGCTTGCCGCTGCCCCGGTACGACGTTTCGCCGTGATCAGCGGCCGGGTGCAGGCGAGCCTCGGTGCCGGGACGGTCCTGATGCTGCGGGGGAATGGACGGTTCGGGCGTGCGCGGATCGTCATTCTGGGTCATGCCAGACAGTGTGGGCCGCCGCAGAGCATCAACAGTTGAGAATTCAGTCAAGGGAGAGGAATGGAAGGACGCGTCAAAAAGAAAGGTCAAGCCAGGTCCGGCCCGTGGACTGAGGCCCTGAACGTCCATGAAAAGCCGCCGCCGCGCATGATGCGCCTCCTAACATTTGCGCTAGGTCAGCTTAATACGGCGTGAGCGAATAATCTTCCGGCCCAGTCAGGTCCGGGAACATACTTCTACACGTCGGCCCGGCAAGGCCATCGTCACGGACCTGTGGGCTGCGTGACGCCCGGACTGAAAAGGAGTGAAACGATGAAAGCAGTGGTGTGGCACGGTATTGGCGACATTCGCCTGGACGACGTTCCCGAACCGCAGCTTCAGGAGCCGACGGACGCCATCGTGCGCCTGACGGCCAGCGCGATCTGCGGCACGGACCTGCACTTTGTTCGCGGCACCATGAGCGGCATGGTGCCCGGCACCATCCTGGGCCACGAGGCGGTGGGCGTGGTGGAACAGGTGGGGGCCGACGTCCGCAACTTCGCGCCGGGCGACCGCGTGGTCATCCCCTCCACGGTGTCGTGCGGCTACTGCCCGCCGTGCCGCGAGGGAAACACCGCGCAGTGCGACAACGCCAACCCCAATGGTCCCTCGGCGGGAACGGCCTTTTACGGCGGGCCGCTCTGTACCGGACATCTTCGAGTTGAGGCTGTGCTGGACGGGAAATCCCTGAACGTGTGACAGGTTGCGAATCGGCAGGATAAACGGCGGTGTTTTGGGTGTGTGACGACTCCAAAACCCGCCGA
>NZ_VDMO01000024.1 GCF_006335125.1 Deinococcus radiopugnans ATCC 19172 | reverse complement strand
ATCGGCGGGTTTTGGAGTCGTCACACACCCAAAACACCGCCGTTTATCCTGCCGATTCGCAACCTGTCACACGTTCAGGGATTTCCCGTCCAGCACAGCCTCAACTCGAAGATGTCCGGTACAGAGCGCACGCTCCATTCAGCTCTTCAGGCGGGTGGTCTGCTTCCATCACCTGCACCCCTGCCGCCTCGAAAGCGGCCCGCGCGCCTGCCGGGGCGTGGTCGGTGACCCAGGCCGCCACGTCCCCCAGCGCGGCGAAGGTGGCGAAACCCGCGTGGCCCCACTTGCGGTGGTCCGCGATCAGCACGCTGCGGCGGGCGCGGCGCATGATCGCCGTCTTCTGCTGGGCCTCGACAAGGTTGCTGTTGGTCAGGCCGCGGTCCGGGTCAATGCTGGTGCAGCCCACCAGAAAGACGTCGTAGGAGTAGCGCTCGGCGGCGGCCAGCGCGTCGGGACCGGTCAGGCTGTAGGTCGAGCCGTACACCTCACCGCCCACCACGTACAGGGGACACTCGCCGTTGAGTTCATAGGCCACGTCCAGCCCGTGCGTCACCACCCGCAGGGTCCGGGTCAGGGCGGGAGTGCGCCGCAGCGCCCGCGCCACCTGCCGGGCGGTGGTCCCGGCGTCGATGTAGACCGTCTGCCCCGGAGACAGAAGCTCCACCGCCGCCGCCGCCAGGCGGGCCTTGCCCCCCTGCTCCAGTTGCTGCCGGTCCTGATAGTGCTGGTCCTGGCTGGCCAGCGCCGCGCCGCCGTGAACCTTACGGATCAGGCCGCGCTGCGCCAGCAGGTCCAGGTCCCGCCGCGCCGTCGCGCCGCTGACGCCCAGCTGCTCGGTCAGGGCCACGGTGCGGACGGTGCCCTGGCGGGCCAGCAGATCGAGAATCCGGGCCAGGCGTTCCTCGGCAAGGGGAGCAGTCATCTGCCGCCAGGGTAACGCAGAATGCAGAATTGCTCAAATTTCTTCAGGTCTAGGCTCGCTGCAGAGCCAGCCTCAACCTGGGCCGTCTCCCGGCCAGACCAGACCGCCATCGGCCCGGAAACGTCGTGGACGCGCAATTCGATCCACCAAACGAGTCTCGGAACAGCTCTCTTCATCAATGAAGCCAGGGCTTGCAACCTCACCCCTTCCCGGATATGATCTTAATTGCTCAAAAGTAATCATAATTCGTCAATACGAAGCAGAAGGCGGCCCGTCCGTGTGGCCGCACAAGGGGGGCAGGGATGATTGATCTTCCGCAGACATTGATCCGTCTGGGCGCGCAGGCCGGCAGCAAGGCCGACGCCATCGCGCAGGTGGCCGCGCTGCTGACGGCGGCGGGCCGCGTCGCGCCGGGGTACGTGGAGGGCATGCTGGCCCGCGAGCAGCAGGCCAACACCTACCTGGGCAGCGGCATCGCCATTCCGCACGGCACGCCCGAAACGCGGCACCTGATCCGCCAGACGGGCATCGCCGTGCTGCAGGTGCCCGGCGGCGTCCAGTGGGGCGAGGGCGGCGAGACGGTGCGCCTGGTGGTGGGCATCGCCGCCGCCAGCGACGAACATCTGGACCTCCTGCGCCGGTTGACCCGCGTGCTGGGCGACGACGCGCTGGTGGACAAGCTCTCGGCCACCACCGACGCGGGCGACGTGCAGGCCGCGCTGACAGGCGAACGGCCCGCCAACACACCAGACACCGGGCCGACCCTCCCCTATTCGGCGCAGGTCACGCTGCCCAATCCCCTGGGGATGCACGCGCGTCCAGCCACCGGGCTGGCGAATCTGGTGCGTTCGCGCGGCGGGCGGGCGCAGCTGACCCGCGACTCGGGCGAGAGCGCGGGTGAGAGTGCCGACGCCACCCGTTTGATGGAGGTGCTGGGCCTGGGCCTGACGCGTGGCACGCCCCTGACCGTGAGCGCGGACAGCCCCGAACTGCTGGCCGCCGTAACCGACGCCATCCGCGCCGGACTGGGCGATGACCTCAGCGCCGCCCCGGCGGGCCAGACCCCCGCGCGCCGGGAACCCGACTGGGCGCCGCAGGCCGTTGGCGCCACCGTGGAGGGCGTGGCCGCCGCCGACGGCCTGGTGGTGGGCGTGACCCGGCAGCACGCCCCCAGGCCGCTGGAGGTGCGCGACGACCCCGGCGATCCGCTGCAGGAGGCCGCCCGCCTGACCGACGCGCTGGCCGCCGCCCACGCCGAGCTGGACGGGGTGGTGAACGACGTGAGCGCGAAGTTCGGCGCCGACAAGGCCGCCATTTTCCGCGCCCACCAGGAACTGCTCGCGGACGAGGGCACCGTGCAGGATACGGTGGGCCGCATTCTGGACGGCCACGGCGCGGCCTGGGCGTATCAGGCCGCCACCGGCACGCGCATCGCCCAGCTTCAGAAGCTCGACGACCCCACGCTGGCCGCCCGCGCCGCCGATCTGGGCGACGTGCAGCGGCGGGTGCTGCGGCAGCTGCTGGGGGTGCACGAACCGGAGGTGCATTCCGGCGGCCCGGTGATTCTGCTGGCCCCGGACCTGACGCCCAGCGACACCGCGCGGCTGGGGCCGGACACCCTGCTCGGCTTCGTGACCGCGCTGGGCGGGCCGACCAGCCACACCGCGATCATCGCGCGTGGCCTGGGGCTGCCCGCCGTGGTGGCGGCCGGCAGCGGCGTGCTGGAGGTGCCCGACGGCACCCCCGCCATCCTGGACGGCGCGGCGGGGCGGCTGTACCTGAACCCTTCCGAGGCGGACGTGCACTCGGCACGCCAGCGCCAGGACGTGCTGACCCGGGGGCGCGAGGCGGCCCGCGCCGCCCGCTTCGAGCCGGGGGCCACCCGCGACGGCGCGAGGGTGGAGGTGGCGGCCAACATCAACCGCGCCGCCGACGCCGGGGCCGCGCTGGAGGCCGGGGCCGAGGGCGTGGGCCTGATGCGCACCGAGTTCCTGTTCCTGGAGCGCGACAGCGTGCCGGGCGAGGAGGAGCAGGAGGCCGAGTACCGCGCGATGGCCCTGGCGCTGGAAGGCCGCCCATTGATCATCCGCACGCTGGACATCGGCGGCGACAAGGAGGTGCCGTACCTGGGCCTGGCCCGCGAGGACAACTCCTTCCTGGGGCTGCGCGGCATCCGGCTGTGCTTCGAGCGCCCGGACCTGTTCCTGCCGCAACTGCGGGCAGTGGCGCGGGCCGCCAAGGATTACCCGAACATCCACCTGATGTTCCCGATGATCTCCACGCTGGAAGATTTCCGCCGCGCCCGCGCCATCTTCGACACGGTGCGCCGCGAACTGGATGCCCCCGAGGTGCCGCTGGGCGTGATGATCGAGGTGCCCTCGGCGGCACTGATCGCAGGCGCCCTGGCCGCCGAGGTGGACTTTTTCAGCGTGGGCACCAACGACCTGACCCAGTACACCCTGGCGATGGACCGGCTGCACCCGCAACTGGCCCGCCAGACCGACGCCATGCACCCCGCCGTGCTGCAACTGATTCACCTGACCGTGCAGGCCGCCGAACGGCACGGCAAATGGGTGGGCGTCTGCGGCGGCGCGGCAGGCGACGAGGTGGGCGCGCTGCTGCTGACAGGGCTGGGCGTCCGGGAACTGTCGGTCAGCACGCCGCAAGTCGCGGGGGTCAAGGCGGCGCTGCGCGGGCGCACCCTGCCTGAACTGCAGGCCCTGGCGCGCGAGGCCCTGAACCAGCCCGCCGCCGAGGCGGTCCGCGCCCTGGTGCGTCCCGTGGTGGACGGGGAGGCGGTGGCGTGAGCGCCCCCAGTTCTCCAGGCTCCCCGTCTCCAGGCCCCAGCGTGGTGACGCTGACCCTCAATCCTGCGCTGGACCTGACCGTGCAGGCCGACGGCTGGCGGCGGGGCCAGGTCAACAGCGCGCAGGCCTATCAGCAGGACGCGGGCGGCAAGGGCGTCAACGTGGCCTCGTTTCTGGCCGACTGGGGCCTATCGGTCACCGTGACCGGGCTGCTGGGCGCCGGGAATCCAGAGGCGTTTGAGGCCCTGTTTCAGGCCAAGCACATGCACGACGCCTTTGTGCGCGTTCCGGGCCTCACCCGCGTGGGCATCAAGCTGGCGGACGGCGCGGCGCAGGAAACCACCGACATCAACCTGCCGGGGCTGGCCGCCACCCGGGGGGCGCTGGCCACGCTGGACGCCCGCCTCACCGCCCTGATGCCCGGGCGCCCCGCCTTTGTGCTGGCGGGCAGCCTGCCGCCCGGCGTGGCGGCCGACTTCTACGCCCGGTTGGCCGCGAAGCTGCGGGCGGCAGGCTGTTTCGTGGCCCTGGACACCAGCGGCCCGGCGCTGACGGCGGCCCTGACGGCCCACACGCTGCCCGATCTGGTCAAGCCGAACATCCACGAGCTGGAGGCGGCGCTGGGCCGTTCCCTGGACCGTGAGGCAGAGGTCCTGGCCGCGGCGCGGGAACTGCTGCGGCGCGGGGCCAGCGTGGTGGCCGTGTCGCAGGGTGAGCGGGGAGCGCTGCTGGTCAGTGGGCAGGACGCCGTTCGGGCCGTGCCCCCCCGCGTGACCGTTCACAGCACCGTCGGCGCCGGCGACGCGATGGTGGCGGGGCTGGTCAGCGCCCACCGAGAGGGGCTGAACCTCGCCGACGCCGCGCGCCGCGCCACCGCCTTCAGCCTGGGGGCCATCACCCGGCTGGGCGCCCATCTGCCCCCCCGCGCGGACCTGGACCGCTTCGCCGCGCAGGTGCAGATTCAGTCTGCGGAACAGGTGGAACCGGCGTGACTCTGACCCTCAGGACCGCAGGACCCGGCCCCTTCCCTTCTCTCTCCTCCCAGGAGGCCCTCACATGGCAAAACTAGTCGCTGTCACCGCCTGCCCCACCGGCATCGCCCAGACCTTGATGGCCGCCGAGACGCTGCGCCGCGCCGCCCAGACCGCCGGACACGCCCTGCGCGCCGAGACGCAGGGCGGCGGGCGCGTGCAAGACCCCCTGAGCGCCGCCGAGATCGCCGCGGCGGACGCGGTGATTCTCGCCTCCACCGCGCAGCTGGACGAAGCGCGCTTTGCCGGAAAACGCATCGTGCGCGTCCGCACGGGCGAGGCCATTCAGGACGCGGCGGGCGTGATCGCGCAGGCCGCCAGCACGGGTGACGCCCCTGCGCCCGTCTCGGCCGCGCCCACCGCCGCCCCGTCCGCCGCCCGGCCGCTGAGCATCGTCGGCATCACCTCGTGCCCCACGGGCATCGCGCACACCTTCATGGCCGCCGAGGGACTGGAAAACGGCGCGAAGGCGCTGGGCCACCGCGTCAAGATCGAGACGCAGGGCAGCGTCGGCGCGGGCAATCCGCTCACGGCGCAGGACATCGCCGACGCCGACGTGGTGATCATCGCGGCGGACACCAACGTGGACCTCGCGCGTTTCGGGGGCAAGCGGGTCTACCAGACCGGCACCAAGCCCGCCATCTCGGGCGGACAGGCGCTGGTGCAGCGGGCGCTGGCCGAGGCTGTCCCCTACGGCGCGGCGGGGGTGAGCGCCGGGGGCGGCGGCGACTTTGTCGCGCAGGCGGGGGCCGCCAAGGCCGCCAAGAACGCGGGCGTGCCCAGCGCCTACAAGCACCTGATGACCGGCGTGTCGCACATGCTGCCGTTCGTGGTGGCGGGCGGGTTGCTGATCGCGCTGTCTTTCGCCTTCGGGGGCATCAACCCGCCGCCCGGCAGCTTCGGCGCGGCGCTGAGCCAGATCGGCGGCGGCACCGGGGCCTTCGGGCTGTTCGTGCCGGTGCTGGCCGGCTACATCGCCTTTTCCATCGCGGACCGCCCCGGCCTCGCTCCCGGCATGATCGGCGGCCTGCTGGCGCTGGGGGGCGGCAGCGGCTTTCTGGGCGGCCTGCTCGCGGGCTTTCTGGCCGGCTACGTGACGCTGTGGCTCAACCGGGGCATCCGGCTGCCGCGCACCCTCGAGGGCCTCAAGCCCACGCTGATCCTGCCGCTGCTGGGCACCGCCATCACGGGGCTGGCGATGGTCTACGTGGTGGGGCGCCCGGTGGCCGCCGCGCTGACCGCCGCCACCACCTGGCTGCAGGGGCTGGGCGACGCCTCGGCCGGTGCGCTGGGCGCGGTGCTGGGCCTGATGATGGCCTTTGACATGGGCGGCCCCATCAACAAGGCGGCCTACACCTTCTCGGTGGGGCTGCTGGGCTCCAACGTCTACGGCCCTATCGCCGCCGCGATGGCCGCGGGCATGACGCCGCCGCTGGCGCTGTTCTTCGGCACCCTGCTGTTCAAAAACCGTTTCACCCGCGACGAACACGAGGCGGGCAAGGCCGCCGGGGTGCTGGGCCTGTCGTTCATCACCGAGGGCGCCATTCCCTTCGCGGCGCGCGATCCACTGCGGGTGATTCCGTCGCTGATGGCCGGTTCGGCAGTCGCGGGCGCGATCAGCATGGCCGCCGGATGCCTGCTGCGCGCGCCGCACGGGGGCATCTTCGTGCTGTTCATTCCCAACGCGGTGGTCAACCTGCCGATGTACGTCGTGGCGATCGTGACCGGCACGGTGGTCAGCACGGTGCTGCTGGGCGTCCTGAAAAAGCCGGTGCTGGAAACGCCCGCCATCGTCAGCACCGAAGTGACGGGCGCGGCGAAGGTGGCGGCGGACTGAAGCGGCAGCCGACGCGCCGCGCCGCGTGAGCCGGCAGAGGTGACCTGAAGGCCGGGTCACCTCTGCCGGCGTTATGGCCACCGCCCTCAGCGGGTCAGCGCGTAGGGAATGAGGTACGGCCGGCCCGTGTCCGGGTCGCTCAGGATGTGGGCCTTGAGGTTGAACACGTCGGCCAGCAGTTCCGGCGTCAGGACGTCCTCGGGGCGGCCCTGGGCGTACACCTCGCCCCCGTGCATGGCGATGATCTCGTCGCTGTAGCGCACCGCCTGGTTCAGCTCGTGCAGCACCATCACCACCGTCTTGCCCTGGTCGCGGTTCAGGCGCTGGGCCAGTTGCAGCACCTCGAGCTGGTGCGACAGGTCGAGGTAGGTGGTGGGCTCGTCCAGCAGCAGGATCTCGGTCTGCTGGGCCAGGCTCATGGCAATCCAGGCGCGCTGGCGCTGCCCGCCGGACAGGGCGTCCAGCGGGCGGCCGGCGAACACCGTCATGCCGGTCTGGGACAGCGCCCAGGCCACCGCCTCGCGGTCTTCGGGGCGGCGCACCGGGAAGTGGCCCTGGTGCGGGTGGCGGCCGAACCACACCAGTTCCTCCACCGACAGGCCCTCGGGCGCAGTCGGCCCCTGTGGCAGGATCGCCAGCCGCCGCGCCACCTCCCGGCTGGGCAGCGCGTGCAACGCCTGACCGTACAGCTCCACGTTGCCGCCGGTCACGGGTCTCAGGCGCGCCAGCGCCCGCAGCAGGGTGCTTTTGCCGCAGCCGTTGGGGCCGATGATGCTGGTGACCTGGCCGCCCTTGAGGCTCAGGTTCAGCCCCGGCACGATGACCGACGTGCCGTAGGCCAGTTTCAGGTCATGGGTGGACAGCGGCGCAGCGGGGATGGGGGAAGAAAGGTTCATGCGCTCCTCTTGAGCAGGTAGAGAAAATACGGCGCGCCCACCAGCGTGGTGAAAATCCCCGCGGGAACTTCCAGCGGGGGCAGCAGCGCGCGCCCCAGCGTGTCGGCGGCCAGCACCAGCAGCGCACCCAGCAGCATGCTGACCGGCAGCAGCCGTCCGTGCCGGGCGCCCACCAGCAGCCGGGCCAGGTGCGGGGCCAGCAGCCCCACGAAGCCCAGGATCCCCGCCCCGGTCACGGCGGCCCCCGCCAGCGCTACGCCCACGCCCAGGCACAGCAGCCGGGCCGGATTCACCCGCGTGCCCAGGCCGGTGGCCAGATCCTCGCCCAGGTTCAGCACGTCCAGCGTGCGCGACAGCAGCAGCGCGGCGGGCAGCAGCGCCAGCGCCCACGGCAGCACCCGCAGCAGCCGCGCCGAATCCGCGCCGTAGACCGTGCCGGTCAGGAAGGTCAGGGCCGCGCCCAGCCCGTCGGGCGCCCGCACCAGCACCAGCTGCTGCGCGGCGCCCAGCGCCGCCGCCACCGCCACGCCCACCAGCGCCAGCCGCACCGGATGCAGGCCGCCCGCGCCGCGCCGCTCGCCCGACAGCAGCAGCACCAGCCCGAAGCCGCCCCACGCGCCGGCCAAGGCCGCCCACGGCAGGCCACTGGGGGGGGCGGCGGGCCACGCCAGCAGGAAGACCGTGGCCGCCAGCCCCGCCCCCGCCCCCACGCCGATGATGTCCGGCGAGGCCAGCGGGTTGCGGATCACGCCCTGCAGCATCGCCCCCGACGCGGCGAACATCGCGCCGCACAGCAGCGAGACGCCCACGCGCGGCAGGCGCAGGTCCAGCACCAGCTGCCGGGTCAGGTCGTCGCCGCCGCCCCACAGCGCGGCCCAGACCCCCGCCGCCGGGGTCGCCACCGCGCCAAGACCCAGCGCCAGCACCGAGAGCAGCGCGGTCAGGACGGCCAGCGCGGCCCCGACGGCCAGGGCGCGGGCGTCGGTGTAACGCGGGGTGGGCAGCGGCACCGTCACCGCATCACCGGTCCCGGAAGGCGGCGGGGGGCGCGGTGTCGGGCAGCAGCGCGAGGGCGGACAGGGCAACGAGCGCCGATTTGGGGGCGAGTGCCGATTGAAGGGGAAGTTTTATTCTCATGGTGAACCTCGAAGCGAAAAGATCAGCGGCCCCGCCCGAGGCGCCGTGCCAGCAGCACGAAAAAAGGCGCCCCGGCGGCGGCCACCAGAATGCCCACCGGGGTCTCGGCGGGTTTGTCGATCAGGCGGGCGGCGATGTCGGCGCAGATCAGCAGGGCCGCGCCCAGCAGCGCCGCGAGCGGCAGGCTCAGGCGGTGATCGGCGCCCATCACGGCGCGGGCGGCGTGCGGCACGACCAGGCCCACGAAGCCGATCGGCCCCACCACGCTGACCGAGGCGGCGGCCAGCAGCACGCCCAGCGCGGTGATCACGGCGCTGTCGCGGGCGGTGCGGGTGCCCAGGCTGCTGGCGATGTCGTCGCCCAGGGCCAGCACGTTGACGCGCGGGGCCAGCAGCAGCGCGGCGATCAGCCCCAGCCCCAGCCACGGCGCCACCTGCCACAGCTGCTCCCAGGTGCGCCCCGCCACCGAGCCGGACAGCGCGAACAGCGCGCCCTGGGCGCGGGTCTCGAACAGGATCTGCACCGCGCGGGTGGCCGCGCCCAGCAGGTAGGCCACCGCCACCCCGGCCAGCGCCAGCCGCAGCGGCGTCAGGCCCACGCTGCGGGCGGCCCCGTAGGCTGCCGCCGCCGCCAGCGCCCCGCCCACGAAGGCGGCCGGCACGAACAGCGCGGCGGGCGCGGTGGGAAAGAACACCACCATCACCAGAATGGCAAAGGCCCCACCCGCCTCCACGCCCAGAATGCCCGGATCGGCCAGCGGGTTGCGGGTCACGCCCTGCAGCAGCAGCCCCGACACCGCCAGCGCCGCCCCGGCCAGCCCGGCCACCAGCGTGCGCGGCAGCCGCAGCGCGTGAACCACCAGACTGTCGGTGCTGTCGTCGGGGGCCAACAGCAGCCGGGCCACGCCCGCCAGCGAAATCTCACTGGCTCCCAGCGCCAACGACGCCAGCAGCGCCAGCAGCAGCAGCAGCGCGGCCAGCACAAACGCCAGCACCCGCCCGGAGAGGCGCGGGCGTGGCGGCTGCAGGGCCTTGGTGGTCAAGCCGTGGCCTGCGCGGGCGCGGAGACCTCCACGCTGACCTCGCCCATCCGCCACTGCTTGACGTCGCCCAGGGCGGGCTTGTGGCTGGAACCGGGCAGTTGCAGGGAGGGGGCGGGCGTGACCTCGGCGTGGGCCGTGCCCCTGACGCCGTCCAGCTCGAAGTGCAGGGTGACAGTCTCTCCAGAGACCTCCGCCCAGCGTCCCGCGCGCAGCCAGTCCCAGCCGGAACGGATCAGCAGTTCGCGGTCGACCACCTGCGCCAGCGGGGGCAACCCGGCGAAGCCGCGCAGATTCGCGGCCACCTCGGCGGGATGCACCTCGCGGCGGGCCACCCGCACGGCCAGCTCGGGACTCAGGTGCGCCCACAGGAGGCCGCCCGGCAGGTCGACGGCGGTGGCGGCAAAGCGGTGGCCGCCGAAATGCCCGGTGCGCCACGAGCGCAGCCCCGCCGCCTGCAGCGCCGCGTACACCGGCACGCCGTAGCGTCCGCAGGCGGCGTCCACCGTGCCGTGGGTGCAGACGTGCAGATCCGGGCCGGAGCTTGGGGCCTCGGCGGGCCGCCAGCCCCTGAGATTCTGGGGTTCCAGCAGCGTGTCGGTCAGGCCGCGCGCCCACTCGGTCTGGGGCAGATCGCTGGCGTAGTCGCGGCGGACGAAGCCCCCGTGCTGGCGGACATAGTGCCGCACCCGCAGCGGTGCCCCCGCCCGCGCCGGGGCGCTCATCAGCAGGCCGAAGCCCGCGCCCGACGCCTCCACCCGGCCGCGCAGGCGCTCGAAGACGCCGCTCTGCTCTGGCGTCCAGTTCGCCACGTCGCGCAGGCGCGCCCACACCGGCACGTCCAGCTCCAGCACGGTGACCTCCTGCCAGTGGGGCGCGGTGCCGATTGGGTCTTCCCCGGCGGCCAGCGAGGCGTCGGCGCACAGCTGCAGGCGGGGGGCACGGGTCTGTACGGTCATCCCTAGCGCCCCAGCAGCCGGTCGCGGATGCCGTTCGCCAGCGTCAGGGCGCTCAGCGGGCCGCCAAACGTCCAGGTGCGCTCGTCCAGGGCGTAGGCGCGGCCGGCCTTCACGAACGGCAGCCCCTGCCACAGCGGTTTGATGCTGGGCGCGGCGAATACGGCGTCTTCCTTCTGGGTCACGTACAGGAAGTTTTTCGTGTTCAGTCCGGCCAGGGCTTCCAGGCTGACCTCGGTGAAGCCGTAGGGCTGCGGCTGGGCCTTCCAGGCGTTGACCAGGCCCAGCCGCTCCAGGATCTGGCTGACCATGCTGTTCTTGGTGAACAGCCGCATGGTGGGCGTGCCGCCGCCCCCGGTGTAGGCCTGCGCGAACACGAAGCCCTCGCCCCCGCGCCCCGCCGCCTTCAGGTCACCCCGCACCCGGTCGAGGCGCGCGTCCAGATTGCTCAGCACCTGCCGCGCCGTGCTGCTTCGCCCCAGCGCCCCGGCGATCACGCTGAAGGTCGAGCGCATCTCGCCGTACTGAGATTCGCCGCCGTAGGTGTCGAAGACCAGGGTGGGGGCGATGGCCGCGAGCTGGGGGTAATTCTGGGCGGCGCGCAACCTGGTGGTGAGGATCAGATCGGGTTTGAGCGCCCGCAATTTCTCCAGGCTGGGCTGCTGGCGGGTGCCGACGTCCTGCACGCCCGCCGCAAGCGTGACCGGAATCCTGACGTACTCGTTGTACCCCTTGATGTCGGCCACCCCGACCGGCTGCACGCCCAGCGCCAGCACGTCCTCGGCGTAGGCCCACTCCAGCGCCACCACGCGTTTGGGGACGCCCGACACACAGGTCTGCCCCATGGCGTGCGTGACCGTCTGCCCCTTGCAGGGCGCCGTCTGGGCCGAGGCCGACAGCCCCAGGCCGCCCAGCAGGGCCAGTGCCAGCCCCATTTGAAGGACCCTCACTTGAGTTTCTCCAGAATCAGGCGCGTGACCTCGGTGCTGTTGCGAACCGAGGTCAGCGGGCCGGAATACGGGCTGAAGGCCTCGGGGGTGTACAGCACGCTCTGGGCCTTGAGGCGCTGGCCCACCGGGGTCTTTAAGAAGGCGTCCGCGCCGTTGTACTGACCGCCGGGGGGAAACAGCACCACCAGCGTCTTCTTGTCGATGCCCAGCAGCGCCTCGTCGCTGATCTGCGCCCCGACGCCCAGCGTGGCCGTGCCGACGTTCAGGCCATCTTTGAAGCCCAGCGCCCGCAGGTCGTCGATCAGGCGCACCCGGCTGTAGGCCCAGGTGTTGCCGCCGCTGAAGGGGGCCAGCACCACCACCTTGTCGAACTTCCTGAACACGCCCGCCGCCTGCAATTTGCGGGCGTTGCTGCGGCTGACGTCCGCCGCGCCCTTGATCACCTGCTCGGCCTGCACCTGCCGGCCGAACACGCGGGCCAGGTCACGCAGGCCCTTTTGCCAGAAGCCCTGGCCGCCCTCCTCGTAGCCCACGGTGGGGGCGATTTTACTGAGTTTGTCGTAGTTCTGGTTGCCGTCCCAGGTCAGGCGGACAATCAGATCGGGCTTCAGCGCCAGGATGGTTTCCAGGCTGGGGGCCGTCCAGCTGCCCACATACGCGGGATTGTTCAGCTGGCCGCGCGCGTAGAAGCCTGCCTTCAGCACGGCCGGCTTGAGCTTGCCGCCGCTGATCTCGGTGGGCGAGAGGTAGCTGCTCGCCAGCCCCACCACGCGGTCACCCAGCCCCAGCGCGAACATCCAGCCCAGGGCCTCCTCGTCCATCACCACGATGCGCTGCGGGTTTTTCTTCACGGTAGTGGTGCCCTCGTCGTGCTTGAGGGTTAGCGTCGTTGCGGTCTGGGTGTTTTGAGGCTGGGTCTGGGCGGCGGCAACGGGCGCCAGCGCCAGGGTCAGCAGGAGGACAGATCGGTTCACGGCCCTAAGCTAAATTAATCCGAGTGGAATAGTCAAGTTTGGCCGAAGTCCCCTGAAGCTGTCGGCTGACGGATCAGTGGGGTGCAGTCGCCCGCTGTGGGTGACACACGGGACCCCCGCGTGGTCGGGACCGCCGCCGCCCGGTGCGGCTGGGCATCCTGGAAAAGCCGGCGCGGGAGACGGGCACAAAGGCAAGAGCCGCGGTTGAGACGGCGCTGAATCGGGAGGGCCTCGGCCCGTCAGCGGCGGCCAAAATATGAAGGCGGGAGCGAAGACCCTGGGCGTGATGCCGTGGCTCCCCATCCCTCTCACCCCCGGGTGGATGGCGCCTGACCACCTCCGCCGCCTCGCGGAAGTTTTTTGCATGTGGTCCGGGACCACCTTACCTGAACGGGTTAGGCGTTACTTCGCCTCCACGCGAGGGGTGAACCACCGCAATCCCGCCCTGGCGTCACTCGCCCCTTCTCTGGACCCAACCTGCGGCCACTTGAGGCCTAATTTTGCGGTTCATAGGCACGTTCCTGAATGACCCTGTGTTGCGGGAGGAGAAGGTTCTGCTCCACGCGGTCAGTGTCACGCCAGCGCGCGGCCAGCAGGCTGAGAGTGAGTGGAAGACCCCGTGAAGGTCAGCTTCTGGCGCGCTCAAGGTCAGACTCACGGTGGGCCTGGGAGACCGCCGTGTAATGACGGTCTACGCTCCATGACAGGTGGTGCGTCTTTTCCTGGGAGGTCACCGATGTTCTATTACGACAACAAGCTGCAGTACACCGTCCGGGTCGATACCCCCGATCCCCGCTTTGCCCGCCTGCTTCAGCAGGCCATCGGCGGCGTGGAAGGCGAGATGCGCGTGTGCCTGCAATACCTGTTCCAGGCCTTCGGCGCGCGTGGTCCGGCCAAGTACCGCAATATGCTGATGTCCACCGGCACCGAGGAAATCGGCCACATCGAGATGCTGGCCACCGCCGTGGCCCTGAACCTGGAGGGCGCCCCCTCCCGGCTCAAGGACCAGATGGCGGCCGACAACCCGGTGGTGGAGGCGCTGATGGGCGGCATGGATCCGCGCCAGTACCTCTCGGCGGGCATGGCCGCCCTGGCCTCGGATGCCAACGGCGTGCCGTTCAATGGTTCGCACGTCTACGCGAGTGGCAATCTGGCCGCCGACATGTACGCCAACGTGACCGCCGAGGCCACGGGCCGCGCGCTGGCCTGCCGGTTGTTCGAGGCCACCGACGATCCGGGCATGAAGGACATGCTGCGTTTCCTGATCGCGCGCGACACCATGCACCAGCAACAGTGGCTGGCCGTGATCGAGGAACTCGGCGGTCACAAAGGCACCCTGCCCATCCCCAATTCCTTCCCGGTGGAAGAGGAACTGCGCAAGGTCAGCTACGACTATTTCTTTACCGGCGTCGACGGGGTGGACCTCCCGACGGGCCGCTGGACGCAGGGCGAGTCGCTGGACGGTCTGGGCGAATTCCGTCTGAATGCGGTCCAGCCGATGGGTGAGGAGCCGAAGCTGGCCCCCCCGATGCCCCAGGCGTATGCCGAAAAGCAGCAGATGGAAGGGGCGGCAGACCACAAATGAAGCTGTCAACCGCAGGAAAAGGCCGCTTTCAAACAGTTTTTTCCTTGACTTAAGCCCACTTTTCAGGAGGACCATCCCTGTTCAAGTGTTCCAGACCCGCCGTCGTACTCACCACCCTCGCCCTGTGCCTGCCCATGGCCGCCGCCGGTGGCGCGGGGCCTGCGGCGATGACTTCAGGCGTGTCCACCGCCCAGACCAGCACCAGCACCGACGTACTGTTTATGGAGGTGGCCGGCATGAGCAACCTGGCCGAGATCGCCACCTCACACCTGGCCCTGCGGAAGAGTGGCAACGCGGCCGTGCGGGCCTACGCCCAGAAGATGATCACCGATCACACCAGGGCCCAGGACCAGCCGAACGCGCTGGCGGCCAGGAAAGGGACCAAGCTGACCGACAGGCCAGGAGCCGATCAGCGCGTGCAGGGCGACAAGCTGTCCACGCTGTCCGGCGCGGCCTTTGACGCCGAGTACAAGAAGGTGCAGGTGGCGGGGCATGACCTGACGTTGACGCTGATCAAGACGTACCGCAGCTTTGGTCAGGATGCTGACGCGCTGGCCTACGCGGCCAAGACGCAGCCCATCGTGGCCGGACACTTGGAGATGGCCCAGGGCTTGCCGGACGAGTAACCTGGCGCTCCATCACAGCCCAGACTGGTCACCAGCCCCCGTGAGGATTGGTGGCCAGTGCCGCGTCAAGGCCTGCGGGGTGAGCGAGAGACGCAGGCTTTGACGGGTCCGCGTTCCCTGTCCTGGCAGGCCCTGCCCTTCAGCGGTGCCAACGGTTGAGCAGCAAGAGGGCGCTCGCAGCGGCGAGCCCGCCCAGCACGAGCCGCTTCAGGACATCCGGACCGGGCTGCGGCAGACCCACAGGCACGGGGTGACTCACGTACCACCCATGTCGGGGGCGGGCCACCTCGTCGAAATGGCGAGCGAGCGTCTGCAACTCGTCCGCCATCTGTTCTTCCGGCATGGGATGTCCATGCCCGGTGGCGACCAGGGCGGGCCGCAGATCCGCGAGCGCCCGCACCGACGCGCGCGCCGCGTCCCAGTTGGGGGTGTAGTACGCGGGAGGACGGTGAACCAGCGTGGGCTGTTGCGTGAAAGCCCCCGTCACCGACTCCTGCCGCGTGGTCACGAACACGTCGCCGACGAGCAGGGTGCGGTCACGCGCACGCCACAACGAGACGTGCCCAGCGGTATGGCCCGGCGTGTGCAACCAGCGCCACTCCGGCAGGACAGGCACCTCGCCCGTCGCGGGCAGCGCCTGCATGTGCGGTCTGAAATCAAAGGGCCCCGGGACAAAAATGGGTGAGAGCGCGCTCATCACGCCGCCGACCGTGGGATCGGGGAACGGGTACGGCACCTGTCCGGTCAGGTGCGGCAGTTCTGCCGGATGAGCGTAGACCGGCACCGGCCAGGTCCTGAGCAAGGCCCGCAGCCCCCCAATATGGTCCAGGTGTCCGTGCGTCAGCACAATAGCGCGGGGAGGGGTGTCTGCGTGGTGTTTTTTCGCCGCCGCACGAATCAGACCGGCGGTGCCCGGGACGCCTGCGTCCAGCAGAACCCAGGGTTCACCGGGCAACCCCATCAGGTAAGCGTTGACCAGCGGCAGGCGCACGCGGACGAGGTCGGGCCGCAGCACCTGGGTGCCACCGAGGGGGGACGGCGGCGGGTCAAAGGGAGTGAGGGGCTGAACAGGGCGTTGGGGCATGGAAAAAATCCTTTCAACGAAGTGAGGCCGTGCGGCTGTGCCTCAGGCTACGAAACCCGGATGAGGGCTGTCCGGCATCTGGCTCCACGAAGACTCATGGGATGTTGAGGTCTGCCTGTGGTCTGCGTCCCGGCGACTGGACAGTGTGAATGGGGCACGTCGGCTCGCCCAGCCAGAAACGCGCCGTGATGGAGAAGCTGACCACCGGTGTCCCCCAGGCCCGAGCGAGCCTGAATTCGGGTGGGCGGCTGGCGGCGCCGGACGTTGCGGCCTCACGCCCAGTCCCGCCTTCACCCATGACGGCGGAACGCGCCGGAACTGACCTGCCTGATGGATAGGAATGGCGGCGGAAGAAGGACGTCCCGGTGTTGTGGCAGGCCCAGGATAGAATTCCCAGGCCTTGCCGCTCCCTCGGGCGAAGGTGCTTCCGACGCCACCGATCGTCTTTTCAGGGGTTCGCCATTCTCGCTCGTGATTCAATTGGAGTTCCTATGAGGCGATGGGAGAAATCGCCCCAACTGCGCGCCGGCCACCTGGCCCTGACCTTCTTGACTACCCTGCCGCTGCCGCACATCCACGAGGTCAGGGACGGCGATTTCGCGCGGGCCAGCGCGTATTACCCGCTGGCCGGCTACGCGGTGGGCGGACTGGTGTCGCTGCTGCTGTGGCTGGGGTTGCCGTTGCCCGGCGGCGTGGTGGCCGCCCTGGCGGTGGGCGCGTGGCTGGGCCTGACCGGCATGCTGCATTTTGACGGCCTGGTGGACAGCGCCGACGCCCTGTTCGCCGTCAAGACCCCGGCGCAGCGCCTGGAGATTCTGAGAGACGTGCATGTCGGGGCCTTCGGACTGGCGGCGGGCGTCCTGGCCCTGCTGACGCTGTGGAGCGTGCTGGCCGCGCCGATTGCGTGGTACGCGCCGCTGGTGGCCGCCGTCGCCGCACGCACGCTGCTGCTGCTGCCCATGAACCTGTATCCGGCGGCCCGCCCCGAATCCCTGGGCGCACGCTCGCGCGAGGGGCGCGTCGGGCTGGCGCTGGTGCTGGCGGCCCCCACGCTGCTGCTGCCGGGAGCGTGGTTGGCGTGGCTCGCGGCGCTGGCGGCCGGCCTGGGGGTGGCGTCCTTCAGTGCGCGGCGGCTGGGGGGCGGCCTCAGCGGGGACATTTACGGCATGATCGTAGTCACGGCGGAACTGGCGGCGCTGGGCGCCTACGCCTGGGGCACGGGTTGACCCTCACGCTGTATCTCGTGCGCCACGCACCCACCGCGCCGAACGCTGAGCGCCGTTACCCGCGCGCCGACGAGGACGCGCCGCTGTCGCCGACCGGCCGCGCGGTGGCCGCCGGGCTGAGGCTGCCTTCCCACGCCCTCGCCCTCACCTCCCCCAGCCTGCGGGCCAGGCAGACGGCGGAACTGGCCGGATTTCCAGACGCTGTCTCCACATCAGCGCTCTGCGAAGCCCAGTTCGGCGTGATGGGCGGGCGGACCTGGGCCGAATTGGAAGCACAATTTGGGGACGCGCCGCGGGGCTGGATCGACGCGCTGGGTGAGCCCACGAGTGAAACCGGCCCGCCGGGGGGCGAGACGGGCCATGAATTTCATGCCCGGATTCAACGCTGGCTGAATGACCTGCCCCAGGAGGGCACCGTGATCGCCTTCACCCACGCCGGACCGCTGCTGGCCGCGCTGCGCCTGTGCGTGGGCCTGCGCGCCGCCGAGGTTGCGCCGGGCGGGGTGGCGGCGCTGAACCGGGCAGAGGACGACTGGTGGCTGCGCGAGTTGCGGCGGCCCGGCGCGTCAATGCCGGGCCACCCTGATCCTCCGGTCTGCTAGGCTGCGCGCACCTGGGGAAGGGGAAGTCCGGTGAGATTCCGGCGCTGTCGCGCAACGGTATGCCACAAGCTGTGGTGAAGCCCGAATGCCTCTCAGGGACGCTGACTCTTTTTGGGTCAGCACCTCTCGCCGTCAGAGGGCCGCAATCTGAGTGCTGAATTTCCCGTGGCCCGCCCACGCCTGTTCCCGCTCTGGCCCCGGCTGGAGCGGGCTTTTTCCTTGCTGCGCCGCCCGCTTCCGCTGCCGCACCCACGCCAGCCGGAGCTTTCCATGCGCCACCTTCTGAGCCTGTCCGCCCTCGCCCTGCTGTCCAGCGCCGCCGCCACCGCCTACCCCCTGACCGTCACCGACGATCTGGGGCGCAAGGTCACGCTGAAGAGTGAGCCGAAACGAATCATCGCCATGCTGCCCAGCCACACCGAGACCCTGATCGCCATCGGCGCGGGCGACAAGCTGATTGCCACCGACGTGTACAGCAACTACCCCAAAGCCGTTACCGACAGATTGCCCAAGGTGGGCAGCGGCTTCCAGCCGGATCTGGAGGCGATTGTGGCCCTCAAACCCGATCTGGTGCTGGCCGACGAGTCCACGGGTTCGCGCCTGACCGAGAAATTGGCGGCGGCGGGCCTGACCGTTTACGGCGGCACCGCGCAAACCTACAACGAGGTCTTTGAGAAGATCGCCGTGCTGGGCAAACTGACCAACCACGAAACCGGCGCACTGAACCTGATCACGAAGATGCGAACCGAGCTGAACACCCTGCAGGCCAGCGTGGCGAAGCTGCCCAAAGTCAGCACGTATTACGAGATCGACCCCACGCCGTACAGCGTCGGCCCCAACTCGTTCATCGGCGCGCTGATCAGCCGGGCAGGCGGGCAGACCATCGTGCCCGCCGCGCTGGGCGACTTTCCCAAGCTTGATCCCGAACTGATCGTCCAGGCCAATCCGCAGGTGATGGTCGGCTTGCCTCTGGCGGAAGCGGCCAAGCGTCCCGGCTGGGCCGGGCTGAAAGCGGTGCAGGGCGGCAAGGTTTTCAAGCCCACCCCGGAGGAGGACGACGCCCTGTCGCGCCCCGGCCCCCGCCTGCCGGCCGCCCTGCGCGCCCTGATCAGATTCATCCACCCCGAAGCGGTGAAATGAGCAGCGTGGACGAGGCCACCGCCGCCCGCCGCGAGGCCGCCATGCGCGAGCTGCAGGCGGACCGCGACAACTACAAAAAGGCTGAGGGCATCAGCAAGGGGCGCCGCGGCCTGCTGATCGTCAACACGGGCAAGGGCAAGGGCAAGACCACCGCTGCGCTGGGCCTGATGATGCGGGCGCACGGGCGCGGGCTAAGCACGCGCATGTTCCAGTTCCTGAAGCACGAGAACGCCAAATTCGGCGAACACCGCACGCTGGACGCGCTGGGCCTGCCCTACGAGGGCCTGGGCGACGGCTTTACCTGGCGCTCGCGCGATCTGGACAACTCGGCGGAGATGGCCGCGCACGGCTGGGCGCTGGCGCGGGCGGCCATCGAGGCGGGGGAATACGATCTGATCGTGCTGGACGAATTCACGTATCCCCTCAAGTACGGCTGGGTGGCCTGGCCGGAGGTGGAGGCGGTTCTCAAAGCCCGCGATCCGAAGATACATGTGGTCATCACCGGGCGCGACGCCCTGCCCGAACTGATCGAACTGGCCGACACCGTGAGCGAGATCAATCCCGTCAAGCACGCCTATGCGGCAGGCATCGGGGCGCAGACGGGGATCGAGTATTGAGGCAAGAGGTTCAGCTCCAGCGCCCCAACTGGCCTAAGCTGGATCCATGCCGGAAGTGGTTGACATCCATGATGCCAGGACCCAGTTCGCGCACCTGGTGGACCGCGCCCACGCCGGCGAGGAAATTATTCTTGCCAAGGCGGGTCAGCCTTACGCGCGGCTGGTGCCCCTGGCCCCGGCCCGCAAGCGTGAGTTTGGTTTTCTGGCCGGGACGGTGGAACTGGGCGACGACTTTGAAGACGAGGCCATGCGGCCCCTCAGCGCCGAGGAACTGGCGGACTGGGAGTGAGGCTGCTGCTGGATACCCATATTCTGCTGTGGATCACGCTCAAGCCCGAACTCATTCCCTCCTCTCTTCAGGTACAGCTCAGCGACTCGCAGAATCAGGTGGTTCTAAGCGCGGTGAACGCCTGGGAAATGTCCATCAAGCATGCGCTGGGACGCCTGCCCGAAGCTGCCCCCTTGCTGGACGACTTTCCCTCTGTTGCCTCCCGGCTGGGGGCCGACGTGCTGGACATCTCGCCCGCACATGCCATCCGCGCGGGGGCGCTGGAGTGGACGCACCGCGATCCCTTCGACCGGATGCTGGTGGCGCAGGCGCTGGAGGACGGGTTACGACTGGTCACACTGGACGGCCATATCAATTCCTACGCTCAGACCCCGCTGCTGAGATAATGCTGGGCAGACCGTGAGCGGTTCGCGCCGCGCCATGCTGCTGGCCCTCGCCTTAGACCTGCTGGGCGAACCCCCGACGCCGCTGCATCCGGTGGTCTGGATGGGGAATTATCTGAAGGGGGCGCGGGGGCGGTGGAGGGCCAAATCGCCTGCTGGGCAACTCTGCGATGGTGCGGCGTGGTGGGCGCTGGGCGCGGGGGCCTCGGCGGGGATCGGAACGCTGGCTCAACGGCTGCCCGGCGGCTGGATCACGCAGGGCATCCTCCTCAAACCTTTGCTGGCCCGTCGCGCATTGTTTTCGGCGGTGGCTGAGGTTCACGCGGCCCTGTCTGCGGCCAACCTGCCCGAAGCGCGGCGGTTGCTGGCCTGGCATCTGGTCAGCCGCGACACCGCCGGATTGACGGCTCCAGAGGTGGCGGGCGCCGCCATCGAAAGCCTGGCGGAAAACCTGTCGGACAGCGTGGTGGCGCCGCTGCTGTGGTTCCGGGTGGGCGGGTTGCCGCTGGCGGCGCTGTACCGCTACGCCAACACCGCCGACGCCCTATGGGGCTACCGCACCCCGGCGCTGGAATACGCCGGCAAGGGGGCCGCCCACGCCGACGACATGCTGAATCTGGCCCCGGCCCGGCTGACTGCGCTGTGTACTGTGCTGGCCTCGGGTGGAAGGGGACTGAGCGTGTGGGCGCGTGACCGCCGCAACACGGCCAGCCCCAATGCCGGACATCCCATGAGCGCCTTCGCCGGGGCGCTGGGCGTGCGCCTGGACAAGCGCGGCGTGTACGTTTTAAACGCCAGTGGCCGCGTGCCGGAGGTGGCAGACCTGCCCCGCGCCCTGACACTGGCCCGCCGCACCTTCGTGCTGTCCACTCTTCTTTTGCTGCTGTCCTGGAAAAACCATGTCTGAGTTGCCGCCCCTCATTGCCCGTGTCCAGCACGGCGGACCCACCGCTGAAGCGTTCTCGGGCCTGGATTTCAGCGTGAATGCCAATCCCTACGGTCCCAATCCTGTGCTGCTGCGGGCGCTGCGGGAAGCCGAACATGCCCACTATCCAGACCCGACGTACCGCGCGGTGCGGGGGCGGCTGGCCGAGTGGCACGGCGTTGCCCCGCGGGAAGTGGCGCTGGCGGTGGGCGCGTCGGATCTGCTTCACCGCATCGTCCGCGCATTTGTGCCGCCCGGCAGCACCTTGCTCAGCGTTCACGCCCCCTTCGGCGAGCTGGCCCGCGCCGCCGCGTTGAACCGGGCGGAGGTGTGCGTGGTCCCACCTGAAAACCTGCTGGATGAGATTCGGCCCGGCGTGGCGCTGGTCTACGTCGGTCATCCGCACAATCCCACCGGACATCGGCACTCGGAGCGGGAACTGGAAGCCCTCGCCGCCGCCTGCCAACGCGCCGGGGCGCTGCTGGTCGTGGACGAGGCGTACGCGCCATTTGTGCCTGCGTGCCGCGTCCCACGTGGCCCGTCCGTGGTCCGCGTGCTGTCGCCCGGCAAGGCGCACGGGCTGGTGGGCGCCCGCCCCGCCTACGCCCTGGCCGCGCCGGAGACCGTGGAGCGGCTGGACAACCTCGCGCCCGCGTGGCATGTGCCGGCGGGAACGGCGGCCGCGCTGGCCGCCTTGCCGGAGGCCGGGGCGTTTCTAACCGAGACCCTGCCCCGCGTGCGGGAGGACGCTGAAGCCCTGGCCGCCGCGCTGCGTCCTCTGGGCCCGGTGCGGCATCACGGCACACCGTACCTGACGCTGGAGGTGGGCAACGCGGTGACGGTGGCGTCGAGGGTGCTGGACTGCGGGGTGAAGGTACGCGACTGCGCCAGCTACGGTCTGCCGGAGCGCGTCCGGGTGTCCACCAGAAGTCCACAGGAGAATGCACGGCTCGTCGAAACATTGGGAGCCGTTCTGGAGGCACGTCATGGCTAGGGCCATCATGATTCAGGGCTGCACCAGCAGCGCGGGCAAAAGCTACCTCACGGCGGCGCTGTGCCGCATCCTGGCCAACGAGGGCCTACGGGTGGCCCCCTTCAAGGCGCAGAACATGAGCAACAACGCCGGGGTCACGCCCGCTGGCCTGGAGATGGGCCGCGCCCAGCTGGTGCAGGCGCAGGCCGCCCGCGTGGTGCCCGACGTGCGGATGAATCCCGTGCTGCTCAAGCCGGAGGCCGACACCCGTTCGCAGGTCGTCCTGCTGGGCCGCGCCCATCCCGACCTGAGCGCGCTGGGCTGGCGGGAGCGCAAACCGCACCTCTGGCCGCACGTTCAGGCGTCCCTGCACAGCCTGCTGGACGACTACGACGTGGTGGTCATCGAGGGCGCGGGCAGCCCCGCCGAGGTCAACCTGCGCCGCAGCGACATCGTGAACATGCGCGTGGCGCAGGAGGCCGGGGCCGCCGTGCTGCTGGCCGCCGACATTGACCGGGGCGGGGCCTTCGCGCACCTGCTGGGCACCTGGCACTGCCTGACGCCGGAGGAACGCGCGCTGCTCAGGGGCTTTATTCTCAACCGCTTCCGGGGCGACGCGCGGCTGCTCTCCCCCGCCCCCGAATGGCTGGAAACGCAGACCGGGGTGCCGACGGTGGGCGTGATTCCCATGCTGGACATTCCGCTGCCAGAGGAGGACGGCTTCTGGACAGAGAAACAGACCGTGAATGAGGACGGCTTCATCGCCCTCCCCCGCCTGCCGCGCGTGTCCAACCTCGACGAGTTCGCGCCGCTGGGGCCGCTGGCCCGCTGGGTCACGACGCCCGCCGAAATGGAGGACGCGCGGGCGGTGATCCTGCCGGGCAGCAAAAGCACCGCCGCCGATCTGAGCTGGCTGCGGGCCTCCGGGCTGGCGGCCGCGGTCACGCGGGCCGCCCACGCGGGCGTGCCCGTCCTGGGCATCTGCGGCGGCCTTCAGATGCTGGGGCAGACCCTGAGCGATCCGCATGGCGTCGAGGGCGGCGGGGAGGTTCCGGGCCTGGGCCTGCTGAATCTGATCACCACCTGGGCCGCCGACAAGACCACCCGCCTGACCACCTGCACCGACGCCGAGACGGGCCTGCGCCTGGGGGGATACGAGATCCACCACGGGCAGACGCGGGCCGGCTCAGGCGTGCAGGAACTCGCTCCGGACGTGCTGTGGCGCTCAGGCAACGTGCGCGGCACCTCCCTGCACGGCCTGCTGGAAAACCCGGCTTATCTGGAGCGTTTTCTGGGCTGGGCTGGACTGACGCCACCGTCCCCCCTGAACAGCCTGGACGCCCGTCTGGACGCCATTGCCGTCCAGGTCAAGGCGGGTCTGGACTGGGATTTTATCGGGGGATTGCTATGATTTTATACGTGACTGGCGGCGCGCGCAGCGGCAAGAGCAGCTTTGCCGAGGCCCGCGCCGCCGCGGCCGGCGGGGCCGTGACCTACCTCGCCACCGCCCAGGCGTTTGATGATGAAATGACCGAACGCATTCGGCGTCACCGCGCGGATCGGCCAGCGGCGTGGACCACGGTGGAAGAACCCATCAAGGTGGTTCAGGCCGTCCAGAACGTCGAAAGCCCCACGCTGCTGCTGGACTGCCTGAGCCTGTGGGTCAGCAACATGCTGCTGGCGGAGTGGACGGACGCGGCCATGCTGGACGCCGTCGGCGGGTTGCTGGCCGCCGCCCGTGCGCGCCCTGGGCTGACCGTGCTGGTGTCCAACGAGGTGGGGCTGGGCATCGTGCCCGACAACGCGCTGGCCCGCCGTTACCGCGACGTGCTGGGCTGGGCCAATCAGCGTTGCGCGGCGGCCAGCGACGAGGCGTTTGTGCTGGTCAGTGGCCTGCCCCTTCGACTCAAACCTTCCCAGGAGTTCCATGCACCCTGAGCTGAGCGCCCTGATCCAGTCCATCCGGACTGCCGACGGCGGCGCCATGACCCGCGCCCGTGCGCGTCAGGCCCAGCTGACCAAACCGGCCGGGGCGCTGGGGGACCTTGAAGACCTGGGGGTGAGGCTGGCGGGCGTGTTCGGCAGCGAGACACCCCATCCGCGCGGCGTGGCCGTGCTGGTGGCAGCCGGGGATCATGGCGTGGCGGCGGGCGGCGTCAGCGCGTATCCGCCCGAGGTCACGCCCGCGATGGTGGCCAACTTTCTGGCCGAGACGCCGGCCGGGCCGGGTGGGGCCGCCGTCAACGCCGTCGCCCGCACGGTGGGCGCGCGGGTGTACGTGATGGACGCCGGGGTGAACGCTGAACTGCCGGATCATCCGGCCCTGATTCGCGCCGCCGTGCGCCGCGGCACGCGCGATCTGCGGCGCACGGCGGCGATGACCGCCCAGGAGACCGAAGCGCTGGTTCTGGCCGGCGCCGCGCTGGCCCGCCGCGCCATTGAGGACGGCGCGGACCTGATCGTGCCCGGCGAAATGGGCATCGGCAACACCACGCCCGCCGCCGCATTGACCGCGCGACTGCTGAACGTGGACGCGGCGGAGGTGACCGGACGCGGCACGGGGGTGGACGACGTGACCCTGGCCCGCAAACTCCTGGCCGTGCGTGAGGCGCTCGCCCGCACGCCTGCCACCGATCCGCTGACCGTGCTGGCCGAGTTCGGCGGCTATGAAATCGCGGCGATGCTGGGCATGATGCTCCAGGCCGCGGCGCTGCGCCGCGCGGTGATTCTGGACGGCTTCGTGGAAGGCTCGGCGGCGCTGGTGGGCGTGGCCCTGGCCCCGGCCCTGCGTGACCATCTGTTCCCGGCGGGCGAGTGCGCCGAAGTCGGGCACGCCGCGCAACTCTCGGCCCTCGGGTTGAAGCCGATGTTCCGGCTGGGCCTCAGGCTGGGCGAGGGGACCGGCGGCGCGCTGGCCGCGCCGCTGCTCCTGGCGGCGGCGGCCACCCTGCGGGAAATGCGGACCTTTGAGGAGGCGGGGGTGCCGGGCAGCCCCTGAGACGGGCCATCAGGCCATCCTCCCCCGGTCAGCGCCGAACAGGTGGAATGTTCCTGACAGCCTGGATCCGTTGGGTTCTGGCAACTTGACGCCGGCAGGCGGTGAGCGGTGAGAGACGGCCAGCCCTCTCGCCACCGCTTCCCGCTGAAACAGCGAAACATGCCGGTCCTGCCCACGCGCGCGACCTTCAGGTCAGGGATGAGGCCCTTCGGCCATGGGACATCAAGTTCGCTCCGCTGCTGCCCGAGGAACTCCACCACCGGGAACGTCGGCGGGGTTCTGAACAGCATCTGGACGGGCTGGGCGGCGGGAGCGCGCCCGGGCTGCGGCGTGCCGCGGACGGGCATGGACCCATGCTCCCCATTCTCCTGCCGGCATACCGCGATCCCGCCGCCGCCACCTTCTTTCTGTCGACGCGATTGAGAGACCTTCGAGGTGGTGCCGGTGGACGATGGGACGTCGCAAGACGTTTCAGCGTTGGGCATTCGCCACGCGTCGCTCGGCCTGCGGGCGATGGACGCCGTGCATCTGGTCGGTGCCCAGCCTGCACCGCTGGGCTTCGACGAAGACGAAATCGAGTTTTTAACCTTTGATGATCGCCGGCGCCAGGCGGCCCAGGCTGAGGGGGTGCCGCTTGACGCTCCACCAGCAGGAGAGGGCTGAAATGCGGACGAAACATCAGATGAATCAGCCTGCCAGACGGGGGGATGCCCCAGCCTGATCTCAGGTTGGTCGACACCGGATACGGTAAACACGGCAAAAACCAGGTGTAGTTTTGGCAGGCTGTAAGGGTCCTGGAGGCTAATCTGACCCCCTGTTCTGCCTTCCTGGACATCGATCGCAACCCCACGGACGTCGCGTCGCCAGCACAAGGCGTCCTCGCGCTTTCGACATCTTCGACAGGGGCTGGGGCAGAACGGCCTATAGTCGCGGCTATGCTGTTCCCCTCCCACTATCTGCTGGTGGACGATAGTCCCCAGGACCGCTTGCTCGCGCAAGAGGCGTTTGAAGCCCTCTGCCCGGACTGCATGTTGACCTGTGTCGGGAGTGGACGCGAGGCCCTGACGTTGTTCGACGACCCGACGTTCGAACCGGAGGTGATCCTGCTGGACCTCAACATGCCAGGCATGAGTGGATTTGAGTTGCTCAAGGTTCTCAAGAACGATCCACACCGAGTCCATATTCCGGTGGTGATCCTGTCCACCTCGGATGCCCGGCAGGACATCAGTCAGGCGTATACCTTGCATGCCAGTTCCTATCTGGTGAAGTCGGCCACCTTTACTGCGTTTCTGCAACAGGTCGAGACCTTTCTGCACTACTGGCAGGTCAACCGCACCACCAGACGGGCGGGTCAGGCTAGCTAACGCCTGGCACCTTCTCCTCACCTTCACCACTCGCGGTCAGAGCGGTGTCACCGCTGGCGCCCGCCCTCCAGGTCCTGCTCGTAACTCTGTTCATGCTGGTAGAAGCGGGCAGCTCCTGCGCGCTGCCACCGTGCTCCTGGGACAGACCCAGCTCCGCTGACGTTCGTAGCTTTCATGGCCCTCCGTCCGCAGGTCCGCCAGTTCGGCCTTCTGGAGGGTCCGGGCCACGACTGCTCGGGGATGGAAGGGATCATGCCGCAGATGGTGAGGTGAGAATTGCGCACGGTGCGCGCAGGGAACCCCGTGAGAATTCGGGAGACCCCGGTCTGTCGTCGGAAGGTGCAGGGCATCAACGCGGCCACACGTCTGACCGGAGCAGACTCTCCCTGTGCGCCGACGCTGTCGTGGCTGTCGTGTTCACGGCTGAGGTCAGTCCAGGCCACTCATGAATGGGGCGGCTTGGATTCGATCCCAGCGGTCAGCCCGTGCCCGATGACCCAGCGGGTGAGCTCCACGCGGTTGTGCACTTCCAGCTTGCCCAGCAGGCTGGCCACGTGCTTCCCGACCGTACTCGGACGGATGCCCAGCGCCTGCGCGATCTTCTTGTCGCTGTGCCCCTCAGCCACGAGGAGGATCACCTCTCGCTCTCGCGGTGTCAGGTGATTCTCCGGCAGCGAGCCCTGGCCCGCAACCACAACGAGCTCGTCCAGCTGGGCGGCGACGGCTTCCGGCCCGGCCTTCATTCCCATGCCCCAGGCCGCCGTGAATTCGGCTGTGGACAGCTCGGCGCGCAGGTCATCGACCAGCGCCCCACGTTCGACTTCGCAGGAAGCTGGCATTCGAACATCGGAGCGCCGCTGGACGGCGACGCTGGCCGCCGACAGCCAGACCGCCAGCGTCAGTTGACCCCGACGTTGGGACAGCAGCGCCGCGATATACAGCAGACTTTCTTCGAAAAAAACGTCATGGAGTGGCCGCCCCAGGGACCAGCTGCGTTGCAGGTGGGCCACGCTGGCGTCGAGGTGGCCTTGCAGGGCACTCAACCGCGCACACACGGCACTGGTGTAGGCTTCGCCGACGGGATTGTTCAGTGCTTTCCAAGTGTCCAGGGCGTGGCCCAGTTGTTCCAGGGCGGCCTCATACTGCCCGGCCTGACCCAGCGTGAAGCCCAGATTGTGCCGCGTCTGCGCCTGAAGCGGCAGGTCGCGCTGCGCTTCTGCCCACCCCAGGGCCTGCTGGAAGCACTCGACGGCCGGCGCAGTCTGGCCCTGACTGGAAAGGATATCGGCGAGGGTGGACAGGGCCGAGGCTTCACCGGCACGGTCTCCGAGGGCCCGCCAGAGATCCAGAGCCTCACGGCCCCACGCCACGGCCTGGCCGTGCTGATGGTTCCGAAGCGCCAGCCAGGCAGATGATTGCAACACGTCCGCCCGCCGGGCACTCAGAGGCTCCCCGGGCAGGTTCAGCACCCGGGTGCACAGGGGCACCGCCCTGGAAAGTCTCCCCTGGCTCGCCCAGTACCCGGTCAGCGCCTGTACGAAGCGCTGCGCTTCCTCGGCCGCTCCAGCAGCGATAAAAAATTCCAGGGCCGCATGCAGATTGGCGTCGTCAGCCCGGAGGAGGGTCATGGCATCAGGCGTCAAGTCACCCCCAGTCGACATGAGGTGTTCGGCCATGGACAAGAAGAAGTGGGCATGACGGTCCGCCAGTCGCCCGGATCGTCCTGAGGCCCGTCCATCTTCGGCCGCGTACTCCCGCACGGGTTCCAGCAATCGCCAGCGGGGTTCCGGGCCGGCCGCGCGCTGCACCAGACTGTGCTCGACCAGAGCGATCAAGACGGCCTGGGTCTCGTCCACGCCCGCCACCGTCTCCAGGGCATTCAGCGTGAACCCGCCGAGAAAGGCACCGCAAGCCAGGAACACTTCGCGCTCGGTGGGGGTGAGCAGATCAACACTCCAGCGGACGGCATTGCGCAGGGACTGACGGCGTGGTGCGTCGTCCAGGGGACCGCCCGTCAGCACCTGGAGGGGTGCGTTCAGCCAGGCCAGCAGGCCATTCAGATCCACAGCACGCAGGCGGGCGGCCGCCAGCTCCAGGGCCAGCGGCAGACCGTCCAGGGCGCGGCAGATGGCCGTCAGCAACGGAGCGTTCTCTGGGGTCAGGGCAAAGTCGGGCTCGACCTCCTGCGCGCGCTGAACGAACAGCTGGACAGCGGGACTGTCTCCGGCTGCTTCCGGGCCCTCCGGCAGCGCCAGGGGCCCCAGGGGCAGTTCCTGCACCCGGCGCAGGTGCAGCACGCGGCGGCTGGTGACCAACAGTCGTGCTCCGGGCAGGCGCTCGGCCAAGGCTGCGAGGTCCGCTTCGGGGTGCGGCAGGTGTTCGAGGTTATCGAGCACCAGGAGAATCGAGCGCGTCCCGATCGCGGCGAGCTGATCCAGAGCCGGCTCCGGCGAGGGCGGCAGGTGCAGCGCCTGGACCAGGGCAGGCAGCAGCTGCCCCTCGCCGCGCCGAGAGGCGAGATCCACGAAGCACCCGCCCAGGTCAAAGGTGGGAAACAGGTCCACCAGCACCGCCTGGGCCAGGCGGGTTTTGCCCACGCCTCCGGGGCCACGGATGTTCACCACCTGGAGATCCGGGCGGGTCAGGAGTTCGCGTGCCACCGCGAGTTCGTGACCTCGGCCCACCAGCTCCGGGAAGGCGAAATCGCCGGGACCCATCGTTGGAAGGACCGTCATGATCCACTGTACGACTCCGGGACCTGAAGCGCACCCGCGTCCCAGGCCAGGTGAATGACTCCAGGCATGGCCCCATCAGCGTGCATCTGGACATCGTGCTGGCGCAGGCGTTCCCTGTTTAATGTCACGTCTGATCTTTGAAGGTGCTCCTTTGCTGACCAAGCCGGGAGTGATTAGGCCCTCGGCGCGATCCTGCATGTAGCTTCATTTTCGCACCGGTTGAGGCGCTTGCGCCCGCCTTCAGCGCGGCAGCGTAAAGCCGAACAGCGCTCCCTCGCCCAGCACGCTGGCGGCGCTGACCGTCCCCCCTGCCGCGCGACGATGCGGCGCACCTTCGCCAGCCCCACCCCCGTGCCTTCAAACTCGCGCTCCAGCTGCGGCCGCTGAAAGACCCTGAACAGTCGGTCCTGATCCTGGGGATTCAAGCCCCCCGTTGTCGCGCACGAACACCGCCCACGCGCGCCTCGGCCCACACCCCGATCACCGCCGCCTCGCGGAACCGGGTGTCCTTCAGGGCATGGCCCAGCAGCTGGTCAGCGGCAGCATCAGTTCCTGCCCACGGTGGATCAGCGTCAGCAGGCCTGGGCACGATGGTCCTGATCGCCCCTTTGAACTCGGTTCACCCCGCACTCACCCCACCTTGCCCGCTCACGTCCCGGACGTCTCCCCTGCCAGCACCCGGCGAAGAAAGCGGGCCAGCGTCGCCTCGTACCATTCCGGGTTCATGTTCCAGATCCGGATGTGTTCGGCCCCCTCCACCCGGTGGTACTCCACGATGTCCGGTCTCGCGTGGGCAAAGCGCTCCACATGCGCCACCGGCACCGTCCGGTCCGCGCTGCCGTGAAACAGCAGCATCGGCGTCTGAAATTGGTCCATCACGCTGTGGTGGTCAATGGCATCGAAGTCCTGGCCGCTCTTGAGGACCGTCAGGTATTCCACCAGACGCGCGAACGGACGCACGTAATAGCGCCGGGCAAAGTGACGGATCAGGGAACGCCACTCCAGCGGAGGGGAATCCAGCACGGCCGCCGTGATCCGAGAGGCCAGCGCGCTGTAGCGCAAAAAGGCCAGCGTGATGCCGCCGCCCATGCTGAAGCCCATCAGCACGATCTGCCGCGCCCCGTGGGCCTGCGCAAACTGCACGGCGGCCTCCAGGTCTTCCCATTCCTCGGCGCTGAGTCTATAGACGCCCTGCGGCGTGCGGGGTGCGCCGTGGGCGTTGCGGTACGTGATGGTCAGGCTGCTCAGGCCCAGTCGGGCGAAGGTGGGCAGGACGCGCAGGGCGTCTTGCCGCAGGCCCCGGTAGCCGTGGGTCACGATCACCCAGTCGGTGTCCACCCCGCCATCAGGGCCGGCCGGCACCAGCCACGCGGGCATGGGGCCATGCGGCGCGGGGACGAGGACGTCCTGATAGGCCAGGCCGCGCGACGCCGGGGTGCCCAGCCCGACGGTGGTGGGGCGCACCGCCTGGCCCACCGTCAGCCCGGCCTCCTGCCACTGCACCGTGCGGGTGACGGTGCGGCGGGTCTGTGTCAGGACCGGACCCAGCTGGGCGAAGCGCGGCACGTCATCTGGATCATCCCATTCCAGGCCCAGCACGCCAGGGTGGATGGTGGCCGCGTTGCGGGTCAGGGTGACCTGGGGGGCGGGTGTGGGCGGTCCAGACCCAGGGGTCAGGGGCTGCTCACCCGAAAGGCCCAGGATGCGGGTGTTGGGAATGCGCCGGCGGACGGGCGAGGCCCACACCAGCGCGTCGGCAAAGTACCAGCCGACGCTCAGAGCAGCCGTGCCGACCAGGCCGAGGATGAGCAAGACCAGCGTCAGGGGTCGTGGCCTGGACAGGCGTCTGGAGGGCTTCACGCTGAAAATCGTGCCACTGCCGGGGTGCCGCAGACCATGACCCGGCCCCCGTTTCCGGCGTCAGTCTGACGGCGCAGGTGGCAGCACGGTGGGCCGATCCCCATTGGCCTGACGTGGCCGATCTTTCCACAGCTCCATCGGATCCCACAGGCCGGCCCGCTTGCACCGCCCGTGTATTCGGTGCGCCACACCTGTGGAGCGAAGAAGGGGAAACCTTCATTTGAATTGACCACCGTCTGGCTTTGGCCCCGACCTCAGGTTCAGGCAGGGAGGAAGGGCGAGGGACGTGCACACAGGGAGCCCTGACCCAGGTGGCAGCCCAACTCCCTCACAAGATCACGTTCCTCCTGGGTTTCTACCCCCTCCGCGACAATCTCCAGTTCCCGGCTGTGCGCCAGCATGGGGATGGCTTTGACGACGGGGGACGCCGAGGCAGTCAGGCTCAACGGCGGTACAAACGATGGGGCGATCTTCAGAACATGTCCGCCCAGCTCAGAAGCGGAGGGGTGGCCCAGTCCTCAAGCTGCTCCTGCGCCCGGTCCACCCTCTGCGCGGCGAACCTGACAGCACCGTCCCCCCGGCCTGACCGTCCGTCTTCCCCACCCGCCGAACGGGTAAACTGAACCATCGTGGCCGCATCCTCCCCGGCTGAAGGCTGGCAGCTCGTGACCCTGGGCAGACCCGCCCTGCTGGCGCCAGACGGTCAGCCGCAGCGCGTGGAGGCCCGCACGCTGGCGCTGCTGGCGTACCTGGCCCTGGAAGGACCGACGCCGCGCTCGGTGCTGGCCGGACGGCTGTGGCCCGCCGTGCCCGAAGCCACCGCCCGCAACAACCTCGTCCACCTGTTGCGCCGTATCGGGAGCGCCCACCACCCGGAGCTGTTCCAGACCGGGACCGAGGTGAGTCTGTCGCCCGCCCTGAAGACGGATCTGGGCTGGCTCGGCGACGAGGGTTGCACCGATTTTGCCTGCGGCCCGCTGCTGGACGGACTGGAACTGGACGGGGCCGCCGATCTGGAGGCCTGGCTGCTGGGCTGGCGCGAGCGTCTGGACGTCCTGCGGAGCGGCCGCCTGAGCGCCCAGGCCGACGCGCTGGAGGCCGCCGCCGACTACGCCGGGGCGCTGCGTCCGGCGGGCCTGGCCCTGGACCTCAATCCACTCTCGGAGGCCGCGTGGCGGCGCGTGATGCGGCTGCACTACCTGTGCGGGGACCGTCCGGCGGCCCTGCTGGCTTACCGCCGCCTGGCGGCGCTGCTGGACCGCGAGCTGGACGTGGAGCCGCTGGCCGAGACGCAGACCCTGGCCCGGCTGATCGAGCGCGGGGCGTTGCCGCCCGCCGCCGTGCCCGCGCCAACAACCGTTCCGCTGTCGCTGCTGCGCCCCCCGGTCCTGATCGGGCGTGAGGCCATCTGGCGGCAGATGGAAGCGGCCTGGGCGGCGGGACAGACCATTCTGCTGCTCGGCCCTGCCGGGGTGGGCAAGACCCGGCTGATGCAGGAGTTCCTGGCGGCCAAGGGCACGTACCTGCCGCTGGAGGCGCGGCCCGGCGACGCCACGGTGCCGTACGCCGCCACCATTCGCATGTTGCGCCGGGTGCTGGCCCCCCCGGACACCCTGGCGTCGCTGCCCGACCCGGTGAGGACGGTATTGGCCGCGTTGCTGCCCGAACTGCGCCGGGACGGGGCCACCGGGCCTTTGCCGGCCAGCACCGACGCGCAGGTGATGGCCGCCGTGCTGCACGTCTACGGCCTGGCGATGCAGGGCGCGGTGGCCGTGGCCTTCGAGAACGTCCACGACACCGACGCCGCCTCGCGGGACCTGGGCTTCGCGCTCCTGTCGGACACCTTTCCGCTGGGCGGGCGCGGCGGCCTGCCCCGGGTGATCTGCACCGCCCGCGAGGACGAGCTGGACGCGGAACACCACGAAGCGTTCCGCCGCTTCGCCGCGCGCGGCCAGGTGGCCTGGATCACGGTGCCGCCGCTGAGCGCCGCGCAGTGCCGCGAGCTGATCGCCTCGCTGGACGGTGTGGACGTGGGTTCACGGGAAGAGGCCCTGTTCGGCGTCACCGGCGGCAACCCGCTGTTCGTGCTGGAGACGGTGCGGACGGTGCTGGAACAGGGCGACGGGGAGGGCGGCCCGCTGCCGCTGCCCCCCCGGGTGTCCGAACTGCTGCGCGCCCGGCTGGGCCGGCTGTCCCCGCCCGCGTTTCAGGCGGCGCGGGCGGCGGCGGTGCTGCGCGGCGACGTGACGGTGGAAGTGGTGTCGGAGATGCTGCGCGCCCCGCTGCTGGACGTGGTTGCCGCGTGGGAGGAACTGGAACGCGCCCAGGTGATGGTGGGCGAACGGTTCAGCCACGAGCTGCTGGCCGAGACCCTGCGGGCGGACCTGCCCGAGAGCCTGCGGCGGCTGCTGAGCCGCGCGGCGGCGCGGGTGCTGGCGGGCGGGGGCACGGAGGACCCCGCCCCCAGCCGCATGGCCGAACTGTGGCTGGCGGGCGGCGACGCCGCGCAGGCCGCGCCGTGGCTGCTGCGCGCGGGCGCGGCGGCCCGCCGCACCGGGCGGCACCGCGAGGCCGCGCAGTTCTATGCCCAGGCCGCCGAAGTGTACACGGCGCTGGACGCCGGACTGGCTTTCGACGCCGCGCTGGAACACACCGAATCGCTGGCCGCCAGCGGGGACCCGGCCCACCCGCAGGCGGTGGAGGCACTGGCGGCGCAGGCCGTCACGCCGCTGCAACGGGCGGCGGTGGCCACCCAACGCTACCGGGCCGAGGAAGGCCAGGCCCAGCCCCCGCGCCTGCGCCAGATCGCCCATGAGGGCTTGCGGGCGCTGGCAAGCGGCACGGCTTCGCCCGACGCAAGCCCCCCCGAAGGTCTGAAATACGAGGCCCCGCTGACCGAGGCCCTCGCGCTGGCCGCCTTCATGTCGGGCGATCCGCAGGGCACGCTGACCCACCTGACCCGCCTCGCGGCCATCGGCCAGCAGACCGGCGATCTGGAATGGCAGGCCAAGGCGCAGGAGGGCCTGGGCCTGGCCTACACCTACCTGGACCCCCGGGCGGCCATCCCGCACCTGGAGCGCGCCGAACCGCTGCACCTGCGGCAGGGCAACCGGATGCGGGCCGGAACCAGCCAGGCCAAACTGGCGCGGCTGCTGGTGGACCTGAACGAGCTGGACGCGGCGGCAGAGGCCATCGCGCGTTCGCAGCGGCATTTCGCGGCGCTGGACAGCCGTCCGCTGGAATGGCTGAGCCTGCTGGTGGCGCGGCAGATGCTGGCGCTGGCGCGGGGCGATCTGGCCGGGGCGGCGGCGCTGTACGGCGAGGCCGAGGCGTTCAGCCCAGGCCCCAGCGCGCTGATCTCGGCCATCCGGCTGGTGCACGCGGCCACGCTGCGGCGGCAGGGCCAGCCGGAAGCCGCCCTGCGCCTGCTGCAAGCCACGCGCACCGAACCGGTCTTCATGAACTCCATGCTGCCCCTGCGCGCCCTGCGGGAAGCCGAGGCACTGGCCGATCTGGGCCGGGTGGCCGAGGCCCTGGCCCGGCTGGACGAGGCCCAGCACGCGCTGACGCAGTTGCCGAACGATCCCTGGCGGCTGGGGGTCTTGCGGCTGCGGGCCAGTCTGGTGGACGGCCCGGCGGCGGCGGAGCTGAGGCGGCAGGCCGGGGCGCTGGCCGACAAACTGGGCATGGCCTGACGGCAACCTCATACGGATTCCGCTTAATTCCTTAACCCATCGGGAAAGCGCCGCTGGGTTAATCCATACGCGAAACCCGTATTCTTTCCTCCTCGCGTCCGCTCGGATTTCATCGTTTTTGCAAACGATTCAATCGGAATCCGTATCAGCCCTCGCGCCAGTACGCCGCCGCCGCCGCCACGCCGAACTCCTGTTCGATCTTGCCCTCCCACAACCCGGTGGCGGCGTCCGGCCCGGCGCCCAGCGAACCCTTGAGTTCCACCCGCATTCCCGCGTCCTGAATGCCGCCCGGGCCGAACTTGATGTAGACGCCCTCCTTCGCGCCCACGCCGCCCGTGACCGGCACCCCTTTCGGCAGCTTCAGCTCGGCCTTGACGCCGGTGAACAGCGTGGCGTTGCCGTTCCAGTCCAGACTGGCAGCGGCGAAGCCGCCCAGCCAGTCGGTGTCCAGCAGCGAGGAGGTAGACAGCTCGATGTCGATCTTCTTGCAGCTCAGCGCGAAGCTCAGGCCCAGGCCCTGCCCTTTGAGGGCCGCCGAGGGCACCTTGGATTTGAGCTTGGCGCTCGACAGCGCGCCGCCGCAGGGATCGGCGTCCAGGGTGGGCAGTTCGGCCAGTTCCAGCGGCACGTCCGGCGTCGCCCCCCCACAGGTCACGTCCAGGTCATTTACGTCGCTGAGCAGGATCGCCCCGAAGACCACCGGGCCGTAGAACGACGACTTGGCCGACGCCTCGATGGCCGCCCGCTTGGCCGCCCGCACCTGCGGATCGGGCAGGTTGGCGGCCAGGGCCGTCTCGAACTTCACCCGCGCGGCCACGAAGCGGGCCATCGCCCCTTCCTGGCCCTTGACGTAGGGCCGGAAGGCGTCCATGTAGATCTGCTCGGCATCGTCGTAGACCTTTTTCTTCATCTCGCAGGTAACGGGTGCGGACAGCGCCTGAATCCCGCGCTCGATGGCCCTGTTGCGGGCGTCGGTGAGCGCCGGACGCGCCTTGAGCATGTCGTAATGGGCGCGGTACGCCGACTGGTACGCGGGCCAGACCTCCGGCTCGAAGACCGAGGTGGTGATGGCCCCGTTCACCAGCCTGAACCAGCGCAGTTCGCCGGGGTCCAGCACCTGCGAGAGGTTGACGGCGGTGGCGCGGGCCTGCAGACCGTTCAGCACCCCACGTCCCTCGCGCTCCAGCGCCTCGTATTTCTTGTGCAAGACGACGGCCTCCTGCCGGTTAAGGGGCAGCTTGAGCTGGGGCAGCGCGAACGTCGCGCCGCGCGTCATGTCCAACAGCGCCTTTGCGGAGCGGCGGGTGGACGCCTGCTCGCGCGGCATCAGGGCGTCGCCGTGTGTGCCGGGCGTGTCCTCGGTCAGAATCAGGTCGCTCCCCTCCGGCGCAACCGTGCGCCGCAGGGCCACCCGCAGCTCGCGCGTCGCGCCCGCCACGTCCCCGCTGCACAGCAGCGCCTTGGAGAGGTTCATGCGGGCTTCGGAGAGGTCGGGGGCCAGCGCGAGGGCCTGTTTGAGCGGGGCCTGCGCCTCGCTCCAGCGGCCCAGCCCCAGGAAGGCGTGGCCCCGGTTGGTCAGGGCGAGGGCCTGTCCCGGCACGCCGCCGGGGTTGGGCAGCTTGCCCAGTTCCCCCGCGTGGTCCAGCACGGCAATCGCCTCGCGCGGCAGCCCCGAAAGCGTCAGCCCGCCCGCCAGATTCACCAGCGTCATGGCGTCCTTGGGTTTGGCGCGCTGCTGGGCCAGCAGCAGGGCCAGTGCCCCGCGCGGACTCTTGGCCGCCAGGGCCGCTGCCACATCGGCGGAACTGCCGCCCGTGGGCTTTTTCCCCGCCGTCCCCACCAGCTTCTGCGCCGCCGCCAGCGCTGTTTCAAAGGTCATCGCGCCCTTCTCGCGGCGCACCGGCAGGGGCAGGACTTTGGTGCCTTCTGCTTTCTGCTTGCGCAGCAATTCCAGGGATCGTTCCAGCCCCGCGCGGGCCGGATCGCCGGGCTTCAGGGCGGCCAGTGCGCCCTCCAGCGCCCGGATCGCCTCGTCGATGTCCAGTCCGGCGGCGGGCGCGAGGCCGGGCGTCTGGTAGTCGCGCACGGCGGGCCGGCACGTTTCGCTGCGCAGCTGGCCCACCTGGGCGCGCATCTGCGTTTCGGGGCCGAGGACAGTCTGGTCACTCAGGCTGATCCAGGAGGACGCGGCCAGGGCGGGCGAGGCGAGCAGGGCGGCGGTGAGGGCCAGTGGACGGTGTAATCGCTTCATGGCCGCAGGGTGACGCAGAGAGGATGATGGAAGGATGACAGGACGCGGGCGACCTAGAGGGTCGCCCGCGTCGGCGGAAGGAAAGTCAGGGCGTTCAGAAGCTCGGCGCAGCGTTCGCCTGCCGGGGGCGGGGGTGGCCGGCGGTGATCAGCGTGACGCCCAGCAGGCCCCACGCCAGGATGGTATGCGCGTCGAACAGGTACGGCACCTCCGCGCCCAGCGCCTGCTGAATCACCATCAGGGGAAGGAAGGCCCCCATGAACAGCGGCACGAAACGCCGCCAGCCGCTCAACTGGCGCGAGACGATGGCGGCGACGCCCACGACGAGCGTGAGAACCATGCTCAGCGGCCAGGCCAGGTCTGTGACCATGTAGAGGGCATTCCCGGTCGGCACCCTCAGCAGGTCCATGGCCGACTGCAAGATCGCCAGGGTCACGGTGACGCTCAGGACGTTCAGGAGCCAGCGGCCCGCCTGGCCCGTCCCGGTGGCCCGCAGCCAGCGCAGGCCGAGGACGCCGCACAGCCAGCCCACCGAGAACAGACCGTAGAGCAGCGCCCCGATGGGGTCAGTGTTCTCGTTGGCGACCTTCTGAAAGCCGTGCCGGGCCGCCTCAATGGTCATCGCGGGCGCGGTGAGCAGGGTGACGAGGCCGAGGGTTCGCAAGGTGGTTGCATTCATAGGTTCTCCTGGTGGGGCAGCACGCCCCTGTGGACTGCGGGCAGTGGAAGAAACGGTGGATGAGCAGCGGATGATGGGCGGGGACAGTGCGGGCAGCGAGCCAGAGGGGCGGCCTCGCCGTCTGTAGACAGAACTGCGCAGGCCGCGCGGCCCTGGACACTCAGGGCAGGCGCACTTCCAGCGACATGTTCAGGTCCGTGGGGCTGTAGTCGCGCAGAAAACCGCCGGTGTACGTGGTCCTGTACGGTTGATCCGAGTCGGGGGTGCGGCGGCGAAGTTCCAGCGGGCGGCCATTCAGGCTGGCCGTGACCGCGTAGGTGCCGTACATCACGTTGGGAATCAGCCAGCCGCTGCCGGTGCGGATGGGGCTGAGCGTCCTGGCCTGACCCGCCGTGCCGTCGGCCAGCCGGCCCACCGGCTTCAGGACCACCTGAACCTTTTTCCAGTCAAACGACTCGTCGTTGTCGTTCACGTCGCGCTCGAACATCACCTTGCCCAGGTTGCCGTAGGGATCGGCGGACGTGACGGGTTTGGGCCGGAACACGAAATCCACCACGCCGCCCACCCGGCCCGGCACCTCGTCGCTTCCCCTGGGGTGCAGCGCCGCGCCCACACTTTCCTCGCCGTAACGCAGGTTCAGTCGGGCGGTCACGCGCCAGGTGGTGGGGGCCACCCGCACGTCGATGCGGTAGCGCCCCTGCGCGTCGGTGGTGGCCGAGAGGTTGCTGTTGGAGACCAGCAGGTTGTCGGCGTTGATGGTGGCCCCGGCCAGCGGCTGCCCCGCTTCGTTGCGGACGGTGCCGACGATAAAACCTTTCTGGGCGGGCGTCGGCGCAGGCGCGGCCAGGGTGAGGGGAGCGCAGGCGACGGCGAGCAGCAGCAGGGGCCTGAACCGTTTTATGGTTGTCCAGCACGCCGCGCCGATCAACGTTCGGGGGTGGCGCAGAGGGACATCGACGACGCTCATCGCGGCTGCACCACGTCCACGTTGAGGGTCATGCCCGTCCCCGCCGTGTATTCCATCGCCACCGTCGCCCTGGGGCCGTAACTGCCGCCCCGCGCCTTGAGCCACAGCGGCCCCTTGCCCGACAGCGAGCGGGCCGTGACCACGTAGGTGCCCTGCGGCACCTCGAAGGGCAACTGCGCCCACCGCAGCGTGACGGGGGTGCCGGCCGTGCCGTCCAGCAGCGGCCCGTCCGGCGTGGCCGTGAACTCCACGTCGTCGAACTCGGGCATGTCGCCCGCTTCCGACAGACCGAGGTTGGCGAACAACCGGGCTCCGTAATACCCGCCGTTTGGGGTTTTGCCGGTGAGCCTGAGCGTGAAGTGACGCACCGCACCGTCCTTGCCGAGAAAGGCAGCTGGATTGTCCACCTCTGGATAGAGCGTGTACTGCTGTCCGTGAGACGTCACGGTCAGGTTGGCCACGGCCGTCCACGAGTTCAGGATGGGCATCGCCGAGAGATCCAGGTCATAGCGGCCCTGGGCATCGGTGGTTGTCCAGACTTCCGAGCCGTCCAGCACGGTGTTGTCGGCCCCCACCCGCACGCCGGCAAGTGGCTTGCCCTGCGAGGTTTTCACCGTGCCGGTGAGATGAAAAGGCCGTGCGGTACTGGTGTTCGGGATGCCCGGCGCAGGTGGCGCCTTGCGGGGCGGCGTCTCGGCGTTGCCCGCCCCGCAGGCGGACAGGGTCGTGAGACTCAGGGCGAGCAGCAGCAGTTTCGCGTATTTCATGGTTGACCTCTTTCGTGTGGATTCTTTTGAGCTACGGGGAGCGTAGACGGCGGGGGATGATGGCCGGATGACGCTTCAGGTGTAGGTCATGCGCCCCGCAGCGAGCGCAGCCACAGCCCCGCCCACGCGGCCAGCAGCAGCGCCGGAAAGACGGGCGGCCAGCCGCTGCCCACGCCGTACAGGGCCGCCAGCAGGCACAGCAGCCCCAGGCCGAAGGCGGAGGCGAAGAGCCAACCCAGCAGCCAGACCGTCAGCGTGATCAGGGCGTCCATCTCAAGTCATCTCCTTTACGTGCGGTTGAGTCGGGGCCTCAGGGGTTCTTGAGGAACAGCTCCAGCGTGGGGCCGTAGCGGTCGCCCGCGTCGTGGAACTCGGCCAGCACTCTGGGCGCAAAGGTTTTCTGATCCGCCGAGCTGAGCAAAAGCTGCTGTCTGGCACCGTTCAGGGTCTGGCTGGCGCTGACCTGATAGCGGCCCAGCGGCACGTTCTGAATGCCGGAGCCGGTCACGAAGGGGCGCGTGAAGGTCTTCGTGCTGCCCAGAATGTTGGGGCCGTCCGGCGTAAAGGTCAGTTGCAGCGTGTCGTAATTCAGCTCCACGTCTGAATGGGCAACGTAAGTGTTGACCGTCCCGGCGGGGGCGTCGCTGGCCCTGAAGGTGAAGTCGCGCACCGCGCCTTTCGAGCCGTCGAAGGGGGTGTCGTTGTTCGGCGAGAGCCGCACCTCGAAGGTCTGCGCGCCCAGCTTCATGCGGTAATACGCGCCCGCTGCCCAGGTGCCGGGCTGGTGGGCCAGCGGAATGCGGTAGCGCCCCTGCGCGTCGGTCTTGCCCACCGCGTTCATGTTGTAGAAGGCGGTGTGGTCGGCGAAGACCTCCACCCCGGCCAGCGGCTCGCCGCCCTCGGTCTTCACGGTGCCGCTCATCGTCCATGCGGCGGCGGTGCCGGGCTGCGGCTGAGCTGGACTGGGTTTCTGGGGCGAGGGTGTGGTGGGCGTGCCGCTGGCGGCGGAGCCTCCAGAGCAGGCGCAGAGGGTGGCGACGGTCAGCAGCAGGGTCAGAGCAATGTCTTTCTTCATGACCAGAGCGTAGAAAGGGCCGGATGATTGGAGGATGATGGGCATTCCCCTGATGCGCCGAAGGAGAGGAGCGTCCCCTCGGCGTCCGTTCTGCCCAGCAAAAATTCCTCTTGGATTGTGGAGCTGGGTACGAGAAAGAGGCCAGCGGACTTTTCCGCCGGCCTCCCGATGGGCCGCGACTTCAGAACACCTGGGTGTCGAACTCGTCCATCTCGCTGAGATAATCGCGCAGCCAGTTCAAGAAATTGGTCTGGGTGTAGCCGCCCGTCAGGAAATAACTGGCGTCCAGATACGGATCGCCGTCCTTGTCGAGGTACGCCTGCGTGTACCAGTTGGCGTTCCAGGTCGAGATCAGATCGACCAGATTCGCCTTCATCTTCGAGCGGTCATAGCGGGTGCTGACCGTGACGCGCTGGCAATCTCCCGCCTTGCAGCCAGAGAGATACAGGTACAGGGCTTCGCCGTTAACCTTGACCGCAATCGAAGGATCGGTCTTGGCATCGCCGAGACGCAGCGACGGCTGATACCCTGCTGCCGTCAGCACCTGCACCAGCGTGGCGGGCCGGGCGTCCAGCACCGGCCCGGAAGCGGCGGCAGCAACGGAGAAAAAGGCGCAAACGAGCGGCACAGGCGTGAGCTTGGTCATGAACCCACTCTAGAAACGCGGCAGTGATGCGGGGATGCCATGACGCCCCTCAGCCGGGAAGGCACGCGGGCTGGGTGGCCCCCGGAATGCGCCGCATGACCTGTCCCGTGTGGGCGTCGATCACCAGCAGCGTGAAGTCCGAGGTGGGGGGCGTGTCGCGGTTCGCCCTGATCAGCTCCCCCGGTTTCGGCTGCGCGACGCTGAGGGCCACCTGCCGCCCGTCCGCGAGCCAGCACGCCCCGCCCAGCAGCGTGGTCCGTCCGGGCGCGGGGGTCAGGGCGTTCAGCCGCAGCCGGGACCGGGCCTTGAGGTCGGCGATATACGCCACCGTCGGCGTCTCGGCGTTGCTGATATGCGTGGTCTGGAGCAGCAACAGCGACTGCCCGTCCGGCGAGGGAAGGACGTTCAGCGCGCTGCCCGCGTAGGTTCCCAGCCAGCCCAGGGCGCGCAGCGTGACATCGGCCACCTGCACCTGAAACACCGCGAAGGTGGTGCTGCCCCCGCTGCCGACGCCCCAGCCCGCGTTCGCGGCGAAATAGACCTGGCGGCCACTCCGGGTGACTTGCGGCGGCGTGACCACCCAGTTGTGATCGTGGGCCTGGGTGCGGGGGTCAAGTTGCGCCGCAAAGGTCTTGAGGAGCGGGTCCCGGCGCAGGGCCGTCATCAGGTTCTGCGGCAGCTTGCGGCTGAATACCTCGGTGCCGGGCCGCGCGCCGGGACCGTACAGCAGCACGCCGGGGTCTTCCGCCGACTGAATGCTGCCCAGGGTGGCCGTGACCTCACCGTCCCGCGAGGTGGTCTGGTACAGCGGCGTCTGGTTGGGGACAAACGCCTGGTGACTGACGAGGTTCCAGCCCACCGTGCCGAGATCGGTTCCGGCGATCAGGGTGCGCCCGTCGCCCTCCCAGGTCAGCCAGCGGGCACGCTGCACGGCGTTCGCTCCAGTCCTGATCACGCTACTCAGCGGGAAAGAGGCCGTGTAGGGTGACTTGCTCAGACGCGGCGTGAGCGGTGGCACGGCGGCGGCGTTCACGTCCGCACCTTTCGGCCCGGTCAGGAAGGCGAGGGTGCCGCTTGTCGGGGACGCCGCCAGCAGCGCGGCGCCGCGCGAACCCGGAACGCGCCTGGGCGGGGTTGCGGCGTTGGTGGTCACCCAGACCTCGCTCCCCTTGAGGTAGGCCAGGGCGGGAGCGGAGGCCGCGTGCTGGAACGGCAGCAGGCCGCCCAGCACCAGGAACAGGTTCAGCACCATTTTCATGCCTGCACGGTGCCTGACCGTGCGTGATCCGGGGATGACAGCGCGCCGCACCATCTTCGGCCTAAACCGCAGATTCCCCCGGTCAGGCTCACGATGCTGTTCAGACGCGCGAGAACGTCCGGTGCGTCCAGACGTTCGGCGAAGCGCTGAACCCCCTGGTCCGTTAAGGGTTCCAGTTCAATGCGGGGGCCGAGCCGCCCTTCGCGCTGGTCTGGAGCAGATGCGCTGCGCCAGGTCGAAGTTCGCCGCTGTGGAACGCCATGAGGTAGAGGCGCAGTCTGGCTCCGGCGACCGCCAGGGGACCAAGACCACCTGTGCCCCCAATCCAGTGACGAGTCTCCTGTGTCGGCCTCGCAGCGACGATTTCATGCCCTGACCCTCCACCCGTGCTGGCGGTCATGTCGGCGCCGTCATTCCCGGATCATCCCGCCCCGCCTAGGGTGCAGCCTGACCGGAGATCCCTGCCGGACTGGAGACGACATGAACAAGATTTCCCGCCCGTGGTTCCTCTGAGGTGGCCCCAAAAGTTGGATGGTTCCAAGTCGAGACTCGGCTCAGGTCAAGGCGAGAACATCATCGTTCCCTGCCCACCCAGGGGACGGGCCAGCGCTGGACAGAGTCTCTGGCACCGCGTCGGCCAACCATACAATCTGGATCAGGTGGACCCCAATAGGCGATGGGCAGACGGCAGCTGCACGGCGCAGCGCTTATGCTACGTGGCAGACGGGCCATTGCGCGGAGCCACGCCCTGACGCCCTCCAGAGAGCCTGCCGACGGGGACCTCCTGTCAATTCAGATGGGACAACCGCCTTCTGCGTCGTGTCCCGCCCAGATCGAGGGCCTTGCCGAACCTGTCCTCTTCTTCACTTGTGTTCACCCTCAACCCTGTTGCCAGGCGTGGCCCGGCGGCCGAAAGGAGTTTTTTGATGGACAGCATGATCTACGCCTCGGTTCGTCAGGTGAGTTCCACCTGGTATTACATCGCCACGGTCCAGCACCAATCGCATTCGGCGGCCCTGAGTCTGGCCATGATGCAAGCGGAGATCTATCTGAGTGACCTGGGCCTCGTGGACGCAGCGGCCCAACCCTATCTGGCAGGCGCACGCACGGCCATCGACGGCGTCCTGCAAGGACGGCTGCAAAATTAGGGGGCGCGGGTGCGCCCTGATTTTCACTCCACCCATGGAGGCGAACCCATGCCGAATTCAACCGTGACCCTGCGCTGGGTCCCTGGCACCACGGACCGGGTGCGTTTCGAGAAAGGGGGCCGCACGTTTACCGTGCTGCTGCGGGACGTCCACCAACACGACGCGCAGAGCGTCGGCGCGCTGTACCTCAAGGGCAAAGTCATCCTCGCGGTGAGCCGCGTGCATCTGTCAGACCTGATGGGGATCTTGCGCCAGCATGTCACGTCCGAAGTTCAGGGAACCCCAGCAGGGGCCTGGGTGGATGCCGGGGGCCTGGCCGCAGATGAACCAGGGGATAGAGGGGATCCCGGTACTCCTTGAGCTGAGCGGCGCCCAAAGAGCAGCGGCAACAGCGTCATCGGACGGTCACCTGACCAGAAGCAGAACTCTGGTCCAGGCAGCAGTTCACCCGGCCTAGAGTCGGGACATGACGGTCTCCCCGGCCCGCATGAGGGCGACCCATGCCACGCCCCACAACCCCACCTGATCTCCAGCTCCCCGCTCAGGCACTCACAGCGAGTGTCCACAGCGTCGTCATCGCCGACGCCCGGCAACCGGACCTGCCCATCATCTACGTCAATCCGGCCTTCGAGCGCCTGAGCAGGTACCTGGCGGGCGAGATTCTCAGGCGCAACTGCCGCTTTCTTCAGAGGCAGGACCCCAACACCGTTTCCAGGCAGGCACTCAGACAGGCCGTGGGGCAGGGGTACAGCACCACGATTTTGCTGCGCAATTTCCGCGGGGACGGCACGCCGTTTGACAACGAGTTGACCCTCAGTCCGATTCGTGACGCCGAAGGGATCGTCAAGCACTTCGTGGCCTTCCAGTCGGGAGAGGCTCGGAAGTCCGGACGCTACAGTGATCTATGGCCCGCCGGCCGGGATCACCACCGCCGGGCGCGCTCGCTCCTCTCTATGGCCGCGAGCACGATCTGCGCCAATTGCTGAAGCTGCTCCAGGGTGGGGTGCGGCTGCTCACCCTGCGCGGGCCCGGTGGGATCGGCAAGACCGCCCTGGCCCACCACCTGGCCTGCGCGGTCAGGCAATAGAGTCAGCCCCAGTTTCATCGCGTGCAGTTCATCGACCTCAGTGCCGTCCACGACCCTGGGCAGGTGCTGGGCGTGATTGCGGCCGCCCTGCCCAACAGTGAACCCAGGGGCGAACCAGAATGGCGAATCCAGAACTTCACGGCCAACCGCCCCACCCTGCTGATCCTGGACAACTTTGACCGACTCCTGCCTGCCGCTCCAAGCCTGGATCACCTGCTGGCCAGCGCAATACATCTGCGGCTGGTGGTGACGAGTAGGGCAGCCCTGCTCCTGCACGGTGAAGTTGAGTACCCGGTGGGGCCGCTCGCACTGCCCCACCGCATGCTCAACGCCGCCTCGAGCGGCGCGGTGCAGTTGTTCGTGTCGCGCGTGCAGGCCCTGACGCCCACGTTCGCGCTGAGCGAACCCAACACCGCCCAGGTCATGCGACTGTGCGAGTTGCTCGAGGGGGTGCCGCTGGCGCTGGAACTGGCGGCCATGCGCACCCGCACGTATGCCCTGGGGGACCTGCTGACCCAGCTGGACCATCCACTGGAGGTGCTCAAGGCGGACTTCCGGGACCGGCCCGAACGCCTGCGGTCCCTGCGGGCGACCGTGCAATGGAGCTACGGGCTGCTCGACGACGTGGACCGGGCGGTGTTCGAATGCTGCGCCGTGTTTAGCGGTCCGTTCAGTCCGCAAGCCTTGGCCGAGGTCTGGGGCTCGTCTGAAGTGCTGGAGCGGGCGGAAACGCTGCTGGAGCAGAGCCTGCTCCAGCGGCTGGACACCTCAGCGACACTGTGGAAGATGCTTCAACCGCTTCGGGAACTGGCGCTGGAACACCTGGAGGGCCACCCGTATGAGGCCGTCTGGCGCGAGCGACACGCGCGGCACTTCTTGGAAATGATCGAGGAGCTCCAGCGCAACTGGCAGCATGAGAGCGTGGACCGCCGGGACGCCTTCCTGCCGCATTACCCGAACATCCGGGCTGGCATGGTCTGGGCCGTGGAGGGGCGGCGCTCGGATTTGGCCTACCGCTATCTCGGCGCGCTCGGTGGCCTGTGGGTGGCTTTCGGCCTGCTGGTGCAGGAATGGCCGCTGGTGGAGCGGGTGCTGGCCCTACCCGCGCCTGAAGACCGCGCCACGCTCCTCCGGGCGCTGCAGGTTAGCCTGGACGGCCTGAAATGGACGGGGCAATTCCAGGCGCTCGAGGCGCGGGCGTCCAAGGTGCTGGCGCTGTGCCGCGAGCTGGGCGATGTGGAGGGAATGGCCCGGTCCAACCTCACTCTGGCCCGCGTGGCGCGTGAGCGCAGTCAGCCGGAACAGGCGTGGGCAATCACGCAGCGGATCATCTGCGACTGGCGCGACCGGGTGGGAGACGGACAGCCCACCCGAAGGCAGCGGATGCTGCACGCCAGTGTTCACCTGAGCGGGGCGCTGGTGCTGCTGGAACTGGGCCGCCACGCGCAGGCCCTGGAGTATGCCCAGCTGTCCTGCGCGGCCTTCCGGGAGGCGGGTGACCGAGTCTTCGAGATGAACGCCAGGATCGCGGTGGGCCACCTGCTGGTGTACCTGAACCGGCGGCCCGAAGCCAGAACCCTGCTGCTGGCCTGCCTTCACGACGCGGTGGAGGGGGGCCTCAGGGGCACGGTGCGTGACGCACTGCGTCTGGGCCTGACCCTTGTGGCGGCGGAGCAGCAAGACTGGATCACGCTGGTGCAGTTCGTCGCCTTCGTGAACGATCCCGTTGGGGAGCGCTCACAAGGCATGCTGCACCGCCGTCTGCAGCGGGCCTTGGCCCATGCCCGTGAGGTGCTGGGCGAGGCGGCGTATCAGCGGGCCTGGACGACTGGGACCCAACTTCAGGTACCCGACATCGTGGAACTGGCTGAGCGGCTGGCCCAGATGCCGATCTCGCCGCCCTGTCCGGGTCTGACGCCCAGGGAGCTCGAGATGCTGGCGCTGGTGGCGCAGGGCCACCCAGACCGCCGGGTGGCGCGGCTGCTGGACATCAGCCCCGGCACCGCCAGCAAGCACGCCGGGAACCTGCTGGGCAAGCTGGGCCTGCACAACCGCGTGGAACTCGCCCGTTGGGCCATCGAGCATGGGCTGGCCGGCGAGACAAGGCCCACGCCGCCCCTGTAACAGCGCGGTCTTGCCCAGGGCTGCACACCAGCACCAACAGAAGAGAGGCGGACACACAAAAGACTGCACGCAAAAGTTGCGTAAAAAATATATGCTGGACGGCTGTCTGACGGCTTTTGATGCCTGAGCCGTCTGCCCAGGGGCCACGGGCATACTTAATTCTACCAAGGTCACCTGCCCGCGCCGTACTTATTTCTGGCGATGTGCTTTGAACTGGCAACGCGCATCCTGGGGACATCAGCCCAGCGCTGAGATCAGGGAGGAGCTCACCCGGCTCCCCAGGTTTCCGGCATTGTCCGCCCGTCTCTCTTCGCGCCGTCCCTGGTTCCGTCTGGAATGAGAGGCGCGCTGGCAGGCCAGCCCTGCCCAGGAGAACGCACCATGCCCACCCTTCATCTGTTGCCCCGCCGCCTGGCCGTCGCGTTGCTCACCCTGGGGCTGCTGGGCGCGCCTGGGGCGCTTGGGAGACTGGCAGTCCCCGCTGAGGAGATTGGCAACCGGTTGACGGAGATGTCCGGAACCGGGCTGAAGTTCGCCGATTGTGAGCAGCGCCTACAGACCCTGGAAACCATGCTGGGCAGGGCGGGGTACGTCTCCAGGCGCTCGCACCTGGGCGCGGACGCCGTCATGACCGCCCTGTGGTACCACCCGCAGCGTCACACATCCGTGGTGGCGTTCTCGGGCTGGCAGGCGGCTGACAACGCCTTCTCGGCGAAGGAACTGGACGGCGAGGTGCGCTGGAACGAACTTCTGGCCACGCCTTGACCTGAGGCTCACCAGGGTCAGCTGAACAACGGTCCGGCTCAGCGGTCTTCGCCCGGACTGGAGGTCTCTGCCCCCGCTGTCTATCTCCACACCATTCCCCGCACGCCTTTCAACTGTCAAGGAGAACCGCCATGAAAAAGAGGTTGTGCGTCCTGCTGACCCTGACCGCCCTAAATGGCATGAATCCCGGCCTCGCGGCGACGATGCCCCTGGCCACGGTGGTGGCCAATTCCAGCACGGGAGACGTGCTGGTCTACGACGGCCTGTACACCGAAAGCGCCTGGCAGGGCGTCGCCCTGCCCCCTGAAGTGATGATGGCGCTGGGGGACCCCCGCAAGATGGGGCTGACGGCAGGAGACCTGCCGAGCAACGTCACCGTCAGTGTGCGCCCCTCGCACGCCGCGGGCGTGGTTGGACTGAAAGTCTCGCGCAAGGACAAGACCCAAGCGGTGCACCAGATGGGCACCCTGACCCTGAGCAATCCCGCCACGGGGTACAGCTACGCCGTGCAGGCGTTGGTCATCGGACAGGAACGGTCTGCAAAGTGATGTTCTGATCACCCACCCCTCTCTTCCCGGCTTCAGGAGAGAGGGTGTTGGTGAATTCTTGAGGGAGTCATGCCTGGGGACCGTGTCACCTGCCGCCATGCTGCCTCATCACGGTCAAGCCATGGACCAGTGGGCGTGCAAACACCACGCCAGCGGCCAGACCACCGACGAACCCACTTTGGGCGCGTGCTGGGACGCCGACCGGCTCGATCTGCCCCGCGTCGGGATTTAACCTCAGGCGAGGTCTCTGAACACCGTGGCGGGTAGAGCGCAGGCGCTGCGGCTGTTCCCCACGGCGCAACCGACCGGAGCCTGTGATCCCGTGACCCACGCACCGGTAAGATGGCAGGACATCACAGTGAAGTGTGAGATTGAGCTCTATCCCGAACCGCTTCATTCTGATGCACAACAGGGGGATCAGTATGACGGCTACCGAGAACCGTGAACGCTCTCAAGCTCTCTACGAAGCCTTCGGCCGTGGGGACATCCCCACCGTTCTGGCGAGCCTTGACCCAGATGTAGAGTGGATCGAGGCCGAAGGCGGCCCTTACCCTGGAACATCTCGAAGCCCGGATGCCGTACTCCAGAACGTATTTATGAGGCTCAGGACGGAATGGGACGGGTTCACCGTCACTCCCCATCAATTCGTGGCAAGTGATGACACTGTGGTCATGATTGGAGAGTACGGCGGAACTTACAAGGCTACTGGAAAGAGCATTCACATTCCTGTCGTTCACGTCTGGACGCTTCGTGATGGGAAGGCAACCCGTTTTGTGCAGCATACGGATACCGTACTGTTCCAGCGCGCGCTTGAACCGTAGGCTCCCAGTGACACACGCTCAGGCCCCGCGCCACGCACTCCTCCTGAGCCCTGAGACACGCCGACAACCGGGGAGTCCACGTGGACCCTGCGTTGTCCCAGGGTCGCGGCAGGAATAGGTTGATTCTTCCAGGCGCAAGGTTCAAACCACCGGCTTTAGTCGGTGAGCTTTCAGCTTTTAGGCTGAGGGTATGGACTATCGGTATGGGAGCCACACCGCCTATAACATCGAGGACCACTTCGTCTGGGTGACCACATCTCGCGACAAGGTGCTGAAGGGGGACGTGGCCGCCCGGCGCCCGGCTGCGGGAGTTGGTGCGCCAAACGTGCGAGGCCTTCGAGATTCGGATTCTCAAGGGCGTTGTCCGTCAGGATCACGTTCATATTCTGGTGCGCGCGCCCCCCACCCTGGCCCCGAGTGAGATCATGCGTCGGATCAAGGGACGGAGTGCAGCCAAACTGTTCGAGGCGTTCCCGATGCTGAAGAAGCGCTCCTGGGGGCGGCACTTCTGGGCACGGGGGGACTTCTGCTCGACGGTGGGGCACGTGACCGAGGAGATGGAGGGGGCGTATCTCGAGCATCACTTCGAGCCGAACCCGAATGACGATTTCAGGACAGAGGATGAACGCTCCTGACGGCGCGTATCCCGACTTTCACTCGCTCTCTTCAACCCACCGGCTTAGCCGGTGGTTGTTTAGTCCATCACCACCGAGAGATCTTCCCGGACAGCAACCGATTTTGCCAGCCACACGAGAAGCTGTTCATGCCCCTTCGCGGTATTCGCAACGGTTTTGACGACACCGATCCGTGTCAGGGACCCAGGCCCATGAACTTGGAGGAGGCAGGCGTACCGTCCACTTTTGCCGACATCGAGACCCAGTACAAACATAAAAACCCCCAAAAAAGGGAAACAGAGGGTCACCACCCGGGTCCGGTCGGCGGGATGTTGTGTGCAGGCTTGAAAGGCCTCAGAGACTGTTGCGCCTGATCGAAGGGGCCTCGAGCAGGCCAGGATTTGTTGGGCGATCTTGGAGGATCAAACTTGCCAGCAGGCTTGTCGGCTCGAGTGGGAGTGACGAGCCGAGCTTCCCACGACTCAGCTCAACACACAAACTTGCCACAACCGGCGAGAGGTGAGGCCGCAGGCCGCTTGAGTTTCAACCGGCCTGCTCAGCCACTCCGGTCCCGCTGGGGTTAAGGTGCCCGAACCGTCAGGCAATGCGGTCATCAAAAGTGCCGGTCTCCAGCGTCTGGTGCCGTTGTACCGGATTCGGCCTCACGCTGCCCCGCTGCGCCTTCCAGACGGCGCAGGTGAACGCGGGTGATCTTGAGGCCTTCGGTGGCCTCGGCGCTGAGGGCGTACCCCTGGGTATGAATCACGGTGCCGGGGGGCGGAACGGTGCCGTGGGCGTTGAGCAGCAGGCCCGCGACGGTGGTGGCCTCGTCGCTGCGCAGGTTCACGCCGTGGTCCTCGCGCAGTTCGCTCAGGGTGACCGCGCCGTTCAGGTGGAAGGTGCCGTCGGCGGCCACCGTGATCCAGCTGTCCAGGGTCTCCGGGCCGGCGTCCATCACGTCCTGAATCAGATCGTCGAGGGTCACAAAACCCAGGGTGCCGCCGAATTCGTCCACCACCAGCGCCGCGTGGCTGCGGCCATGCTTGAACGCGCTGAGCAGGTCCTCGGCCGGGGCGCCCGCCGCCACACCTGGCAGCGGGCGCATCAGGCCGGCCAGGGCCAGCGGGCGGCCCTGCGTGCGGGCCCGGATGAAATCCTTGATGTGCAGCACGCCCACGACGTTGTCCAGGGTGCCGGCAAAAACCGGGTAGCGGCTGCGCGGTGAGTGCTGCAGCCGGCCCAGCACCTCGTCGGCGCTGGCCTCCAGGGCCAGGGCTTCCAGGCTGCGGCGCGGGGTCATCAATTCCTCGGCGGTGCGGTCTTCCAGGGCAAAGATGTTCTGGATCAGGTCACGCTGCCGCAAGCCCAGCTGACCGCCCTCGGCACTTTCCTCGGTCACGATGCTCAGTTCCTTGCTGGTGTACAGCAGCGCGTCGGCGCCGGGTTCACGGATGCGCAGCAGGCGCATGAGGCCCAACGCCAGCGCCGTCAGCAGCGAGATCATGGGCCGGAAGGCCACGCCGAAGACGCGCATTAGCGGATGCACCCGCACGCTGATCGCCTCGGGCATCTGCAACGCCAGCGCCTTGGGAATCATCTCGCCGAAGACCACGTGCATAAACGTGATCAGGCTCAGCGCAACCACGAAGCCCACGCTGTGGGCGGCGGCGTAGGACAGCCCCCAGCCCTCGAAGGGACCGTACAGCCACGCCGCAATCGCCGGTTCGCCGTACATGCCCAGCCCCACCGAGGCCAGCGTGATGCCCAGCTGCGCCACGGCGATGTAGCGGTCCTTGCCGGTGACCTGCGCGGTCAGCTCGTACAGCCAGCGGGCTGGGCCGCTGCCGGCCTCAGCCAGCGCGAGCAGGCGGCTTCGGCGCGAGGCCACCAGCGCGAACTCGGCGGCCACGAACAGCCCGTTGAGCACCACCAGCACCACGATGATGATCACAGGAAGCGCGTAGGTCAGCATCAGCGGTCCGCGCCCTGATCGCGGTCTTCCCCGCCGCGTTCCAGCGTGAATCCCACCCGCTGCACAGTGCGGCGGTGCATGGCCGTGACGCGCAGCAGCGTGTCGCCCGCCGTCAGTTCATCGCCCACTTCAGGCAGGCGGCCCAGCCCCTGCCACAGCAGCCCGCCGATGGTGTCCACTTCGTCGGTGGGCAGGCGCAGCCCGAAACGGCCATTCAAGGCCCTGACCAGCACGTCGCCGCGCACGCTGACGTGCCGGCCCTGCACCGTCACGGGATCGTCTTCCTGATCAAACTCGTCTTGCAGCTCGCCGAAGATTTCCTCGAGCGTGTCTTCCAGCGTCAGGAAACCGGCCACACTGCCGTACTCGTCCACCACCACGGCGCTGTGCCGCCCGGCTTCACGCAGACGCAGCCACAGGCGCGGCACGCTCAGGCCCTCGGCCACGATCAGCGGCGGCACCATGACGCTGGAGACCGGGGCGCCGGGATGGGTTTCGGCGGCCAGAAACAGCCGGCGCAGGTGAACGAGGCCCACCACGTCGTCGGGGTGCTCGCCAGTCACCGGAAAGCGCGAGTAGGAGGTTGGGGCCAGCTGGTCCAGCGCTTCACGCACGCTCACTGCCGCAGGGACGCTGACCATGCGGACGCGCGGCGTCATGATTTCGCGTGCCACGCGGGTCTCGACGCCCAGCACGCCCGAGACCATGTCGCGCTCGCTGGCGTCAATCAGGCCGCCGCGCGCGCTCTGGCGGTACAGGTCCTCAAGCTCCTCAGGCGAGTGGACGTGGGCGTGGGCGTGGTCCGTGTTCAGGCCCCACGCCCGCATCGCCGCGAAGGCCGCGCCGTTGAACATCGCAATCAGCGGCCGGAACAGCAGCAGGCTGAGTTGCAGCGGGCGCAGCACCGCCACGGCCAGCCGTTCGGGATAGCGCAGCGCCACGGTTTTGGGCAGCAGTTCGCCCAGCACCACCTGCAAGATGGTGATCAGGACCAGGACGATCACGGTGGCCGCCACCGGGCCGCCCACGCTGCCCAGTACCGGCGTGAGCAGCGGCGTCAGCCGAGCCTGCCCGAACGATCCGGCCACCAGGCTGCTGAGCGTGATGCCGATCTGGCAGGCGGCCACGTAGGTGTCCAGCTGCTTGGGGTCACTGAGAATGTTCAGCAGGGCGGCGGCCCGGTTGCCGCCCTCGGCGGCGGCCTGCACCCGCGAGCGGCGCGAACCCACCGTGGCAAACTCGGCGGCCACGTACAGGGCGTTGAAGCCCACCATAGTCAGAATGACCGCCAGCGTCAGCGCAACGCTCACGCTCATGCGGCTGCCGTGCAGGGCCGGGCGGTGGGTGCGAGGCAAGCAGGGCCGGTGTGCGGCCTGGTGGGAGGCATATTGCCGGAGAATAACGTGAATTACCCTACGGCTAAAGCCGAGGGCTTCTCGTGGCACGCAGTCTCCGTTGAGACACGTTGAGCCACGAAGCGCAATCCCTGCGCCAGAATGTTCTTCGCCGCGTTCACGTCCGCATTCTCGGAGTGCCCACAGCTTAAACATTTGAAGTGTGCCTGACTGGCCCGATTCCCCCGCTCGCTCTGTACCGGACATCTTAGCTTCAAGCCGCTCCTGATGCGTGAAACGGCGTGCTCAGTAGCCTGACCAACTCAGGTAACTCGGGCAGGTTCCACCGCAGCGCATGGCACAGCTGTTCCGCGCCAT